>NZ_LJJB01000002.1 GCF_001420695.1 Brevibacillus choshinensis
CGTAGAACTATATAAAAAATGGTCAACCAGTAAAAACTGGCTGACCTCATAATACGAACGGGCAGGATAATTGAGCGCTAAACAGGTTTTATTATTAGTAAAACCGAAATGAACAGATGCTTCTAGTCTTCCAACAAACGCCCCAGTTTGTTGGACAAAGAGGAAAATCTATTAGCAATCAAGAAGAAATTTTTAGAATACATGCGTGTTAATTTTAGGCCTAGGAGGTATGGGATATGAAGATCCATCGAATAGATCATGTGAGTGTAAACGTCAATGATCTTTCAGCAGCTAAAGCGTTTTTTCTCGATTTGGGACTTGAAGTGCAAGCGGAATGGGAAATGGAAGGAGAGTGGTTGGGTCAGGTAGTTGGGCTTACTAACGTTAAAACAGCATGTGTAGGATTGCGAACGCCAGACGGTCAGGCATGGATAGAGCTAGTCAAATTTTATACGCCGTCAGATGAACAAGATATTCAGAAACCCTTTGCAAATACGCTGGGTATCCGACATATTGCATTTGCTGTTGAAGATATTGAAGCCATTGTTGCCAAATTGAAAAAGAAGGGCACGGAAATCTTTAGTGAGATAAAGCAATATGAAGAAAGTTATAAGCTATGTTATGTTCGTGGGCCAGAAGGAATTATTTTGGAATTGGCTGAGAAGATCAAATAACTATTGAATGTTAAGCTAACGGGTTCGATAGCGCAATAAACACAAAGTGAGGCTGCCTTAATCGGCAGCCTTTATTAAGCTAACGGACAGTTTAATGGAATATTTCTAAATTTCAACTTGTCATTACTTTCATTAGTGGCAGTTTCCTGAACTATAGATCGAGCAATAAATCCGTCTCGGGGTGGTTAATAACATATCTTATTCGAAGTAAGATGAGATATATAAATAATCAACTGGAAATGAATGGTTTTAAAAGTAATAAAAGGAAGGTTCCGCAAGAGGTAAAAAAGTCGTTTCTATTTTGGCTCGTTGCAATTGCTGCA
>NZ_LJJB01000003.1 GCF_001420695.1 Brevibacillus choshinensis
AATAGTTAGCCTTGTTAAAAGTGATCAGATTTGCATTGGTTACCATGCAAACAACTCGACAGAGCAGGTTGACACGATAATGGAAAAGAACGTCACTGTTACACATGCCCAAGACATACTGGAAAAGACACACAACGGGAAGCTCTGCGATCTAAATGGAGTGAAGCCTCTGGTTTTAAAGGATTGTAGTGTAGCTGGATGGCTCCTCGGAAACCCAATGTGCGACGAATTCATCAGGGTGCCGGAATGGTCTTACATAGTGGAGAGGGCTAACCCAGCCAATGACCTCTGTTACCCAGGGAGCCTCAATGACTATGAAGAACTGAAACACCTATTGAGCAGAATAAATCATTTTGAGAAGATTCTGATCATCCCCAAGAGTTCTTGGCCCAATCATGAAACATCATTAGGGGTGAGCGCAGCTTGTCCATACCAGGGAACGCCCTCCTTTTTCAGAAATGTGGTATGGCTTATCAAAAAGAACGATGCATACCCAACAATAAAGATAAGCTACAATAATACCAATCGGGAAGATCTTTTGATACTGTGGGGGATTCATCATTCCAACAATGCAGCAGAGCAGACAAATCTCTATAAAAACCCAACCACCTATATTTCCGTTGGGACATCAACATTAAACCAGAGATTGGTACCAAAAATAGCTACTAGATCCCAAGTAAACGGGCAACGTGGAAGAATGGACTTCTTCTGGACAATTTTAAAACCGAATGATGCAATCCACTTCGAGAGCAATGGAAATTTCATTGCTCCAGAATATGCATACAAAATTGTCAAGAAAGGGGACTCAACAATTATGAAAAGTGAAGTGGAATATGGCCACTGCAACACCAAATGTCAAACTCCAGTAGGAGCGATAAACTCTAGTATGCCATTCCACAATATACATCCTCTCACCATCGGGGAATGCCCCAAATACGTGAAGTCAAACAAATTGGTCCTTGCAACTGGGCTCAGAAATAGTCCTCTAAGAGAAAAGAGAAGAAAAAGAGGGCTGTTTGGGGCTATAGCAGGTTTTATAGAGGGAGGATGGCAGGGAATGGTAGATGGTTGGTATGGGTACCACCATAGCAATGAGCAGGGGAGTGGGTACGCTGCAGACAAAGAATCCACCCAAAAGGCAATAGATGGAGTTACCAATAAGGTCAACTCGATCATTGACAAAATGAACACTCAATTTGAGGCCGTTGGAAGGGAATTTAATAACTTAGAAAGGAGGATAGAGAATTTGAACAAGAAAATGGAAGACGGATTCCTAGATGTCTGGACTTATAATGCTGAACTTCTAGTTCTCATGGAAAATGAGAGGACTCTAGATTTCCATGACTCAAATGTCAAGAACCTTTACGACAAAGTCCGACTACAGCTTAGGGATAATGCAAAGGAGCTGGGTAATGGTTGTTTCGAGTTCTATCACAAATGTGATAATGAATGTATGGAAAGTGTAAGAAATGGGACGTATGACTACCCTCAGTATTCAGAAGAAGCAAGATTAAAAAGAGAAGAAATAAGCGGAGTGAAATTAGAATCAATAGGAACTTACCAAATACTGTCAATTTATTCAACAGTGGCGAGTTCCCTAGCACTGGCAATCATGGTGGCTGGTCTATCTTTATGGATGTGCTCCAATGGGTCGTTACAGTGCAGAATTTGCATTTAAATTTGTGAG
>NZ_LJJB01000004.1 GCF_001420695.1 Brevibacillus choshinensis
ATCTGTATGATAATTGGAATAGTTAGCTTAATGTTGCAGATTGGGAACATGATTTCAATATTGGTCAGTCATTCAATTCAAACAGGGAATCAACACCAAGCTGAACCAATCAGAAATACTAATTTTCTTACTGAGAACGCTGTGGCTTCAATAACATTAACGGGCAGTTCATCTCTTTGCCCCATTAGAGGATGGGCTGTACACAGTAAAGACAACAGTATAAGGATTGGATCCAAGGGGGATGTGTTTGTAATTAGAGAGCCGTTCATCTCATGCTCCCACATGGAATGCAGGACTTTCTTTTTGACTCATGGAGCCTTATTGAATGACAAGCACTCCAACGGGACTGTCAAAGACAGGAGCCCTCACAGAACGCTAATGAGTTGTCCTGTGGGTGAGGCTCCCTCCCCATATAACTCGAGGTTTGAGTCTGTTGCTTGGTCAGCAAGTGCTTGCCATGATGGCACCAGTTGGTTGACAATTGGAATTTCTGGTCCAGACAATGGGGCTGTGGCTGTGTTGAAATACAATGGCATAATAACAGATACTATCAAGAGTTGGAGGAACAACATACTGAGGACTCAAGAGTCTGAATGTGCATGTGTAAATGGCTCCTGCTTTACTGTAATGACAGATGGACCAAGTAATGGACAGGCATCATATAAGATCTTCAAAATAGAAAAAGGGAAAGTAGTTAAATCAGTCGAATTGAATGCTCCTAATTATCACTATGAGGAATGCTCCTGTTATCCTGATTCTGGCGAAATAATGTGTGTGTGCAGGGACAATTGGCATGGCTCAAATAGGCCGTGGGTAACTTTCAATCAGAATTTGGAGTATCAAATAGGGTATATTTGCAGTGGGGTTTTCGGAGACAATCCACGACCAAACGATGGGACAGGGAGCTGTGGTCCAATGTCCCTCAACGGGGCATATGGGATAAAAGGGTTTTCATTTAAATACGGTAATGGTGTTTGGATCGGGAGAACCAAAAGCACTAATTCCAGGAGCGGTTTTGAAATGATTTGGGATCCAAATGGGTGGACTGGAACGGACAGTGAATTTTCAGTGAAACAAGATATAGTAGCAATAACTGATTGGTCAGGATATAGCGGGAGTTTTGTCCAGCATCCGGAACTGACAGGATTAGACTGCATAAGACCTTGCTTCTGGGTTGAGTTAATCAGGGGGCGGCCAAAAGAGAGCACGATTTGGACTAGTGGGAGCAGCATATCCTTTTGTGGTGTGAATAG
>NZ_LJJB01000005.1 GCF_001420695.1 Brevibacillus choshinensis
ACGCGTGATCAGTAGAAACAAGGGTGTTTTTAACTACAATCTGAACTCACAAACTTAAATGCAAATTCTGCACTGTAACGACCCGTTGGAACACATCCATAAAGATAGACCAGCCATCATGATTGCCAGCACTAGGGAACTCGCCACTGTTGAATAAATTGACAGTATTTGGTAGACTCCTATTGACTCCAATTTTACTCCACTTATTTCCTCTCTTTTTAATCTTGCTTCTTCTGAATACTGCGGGTAGTCATACGTTCCGTTTCTTACACTTTCCATACATTCATTATTACATTTGTGATAGAACTCGAAACAACCGTTGCCCAGCTCTTTTGCATTATCCTTAAGCTGTAGTCTGACCTTATCGTAAAGGTTCTTGACATTTGAGTCATGGAAGTCTAAAGTTCTTTCATTTTCCATGAGAACCAGAAGTTCAGCATTATAAGTCCAGACATCTAGGAATCCGTCTTCCATCTTCTTGTTTAAATTCTCTATTCTCCTCTCTAAGTTATTAAATTCCCTTCCTACGGCCTCAAACTGAGTGTTCATTTTGTCAATGATCGAGTTGACCTTATTGGTGACTCCGTCTATTGCCTTTTGAGTAGATTCTTTGTCTGCAGCGTATCCACTCCCCTGCTCATTGCTGTGGTGGTACCCATACCAACCATCTACCATTCCCTGCCATCCTCCCTCTATGAAACCTGCTATAGCTCCAAATAGTCCTCTTTTTCTTCTTCTCTCTCTTTGAGGACTATTTCTGAGTCCAGTCGCAAGGACTAATTTGTTCGATTTCACATATTTGGGACATTCTCCGATGGTGAGGGGGTGTATGTTATGGAATGGCATACTAGAGTTTATCGCCCCTACCGGAGTCTGACACCTGGTGTTGCAGTTACCATATTCCACTTCACTTCTCATAATTGTGGAGTCTCCTTTCTTGACAATTTTGTATGCATATTCTGGAGCAATGAAATTTCCATTACTCTCGAAGTGGATTGCATCATTCGGTTTTAAAATTGTCCAGAAGAAATCTATCCTGCCACTTTGCCCGTTTATTTTGGATCTAGTGGCTATTTTTGGTACCAATCTCTGGTTTAGTGTTGACGTCCCAATGGAAATATAGGTGGTTGGGTTTTGATAGAGCGTTATTTGCTCTGCCTTATCATTAGGATGGTGGATCCCCCAAAGTACCAAGAGATCTTCTCGGTTGGTATTATTGTAGTCTTTCTTTATTGTTGGATATGTATCGTTCTTTTTGATAAGCCATACTACATTTCTGAAGAAGGAGGACTTTCCCTGGTATGAACATGCTGCGCTCACCCCCATTGAGGCTTCGTGATCTGACCAAGAATCTTTGGGGATGATCTGTATTTTCTCAAAATGGTTTATCCTGCTCAATAGGTGTTTCAATTCTTCATAATCGTTGAAATTCCCTGGGTAACAGAGGCCATTGACTGGATTGGCCTTCTCTACTATGTAAGACCATTCTGGTACATTGATGAATTCGTCACACCATGGGTTTCCGAGTAGCCATCCTGCTACACTACAATCTTTTAAAATCAGAGGCTTCACCCCATTTAGATCGCAAAGCTTCCCGTTGTGTGTCTTTTCCAGTATGTCTTGGGCATGTGTAACAGTAACGTTCTTTTCCATTATTGTGTCAACCTGCTCTGTCGAGTTATTTGCA
>NZ_LJJB01000006.1 GCF_001420695.1 Brevibacillus choshinensis
AAGATCAAATTGGAAGGAAGAATTTCGGGATGAAAGCCGACAACGGCAATATAAAGAGCAGGTACTAGAAAAGAGGTGATAAAGCTAATCAAGCGAATCAATCGGACGAACGACCCGACAACCCACCTGCTTTGATAATCATCTGGGCTTTGATAAAAAGCAAAGAAAGTCACAGGCAAAATCAACGCAGACGGATCTTCGTTAGATAAGATAACAACACGGCCTTCCATGAGATGAGCTACTGCCCGATCCGGTCTTTCCGTAAATAAGATTTGCGGAAAAAGAGAAAATGGGTTGTCTTCTATCAGTTCGGCAATAAATCCAGGTGAGAAGATGGTGTCCATCGCAATGGAACCAAGTCTCGAATCTACCTCTTTAACCAGATCCGGATTGGCCAGATCCTGCATATATAGAAGGGCCAATTTTGCTTTTGCTTCCTTTCCGACCTGGTAATAGCGAGTGACCAGGTTCGGATTTTCAATACGCTTTCGTACCAGATACAGATTCGTGATGAGGTGCTCAATAAAGCCTTCATGAGCGCCGCGAACAACTGCTTCGTTCACCGGCTCCGTGATACTCCGTTTATAACTTGCCGCGACTCCGATTACAAAAGCTTCTGCTGAGCCATCAAATAACAATATTCCTTTTCCTTGAACTAAAGCCTCGGGCAACTCGCTGAGATCAGATTTCCTCTCAAACTCCATAGAAGATATGATTTCTTCCACGATTCCTTCTTTCTTTTCTTCTATAGGTTGAATAATCTCTTTTTGGATTCTTTGTTGATCAGTAAGAGATTCTAAAAATACTAAGAGTCCTTCCATTTGATTAAACTTAATGCTCCGCCACTTCAAATCACTTGAATGAAACAGCTGACTTTGAATGTATTCCTTATTTTTCTGCAAGGAAGGAAACAGGTCTATTAGCATGGGCTGTCCTTTTACTGCACGGTTTTTCGATTTCCATTTCCCTAAAAGATCGTTCATTTTCCTTCACCTTGGTTCAACCTAATTTCCATTAATGTAACCAATAAAATGATCATTATCCATAAAATCCCTTCCTCTTCATATTTGACGGAACTCTCAGCTAGACAAGATCTAGTTACTTTGTGTTGGACGACAAGGTTTGAGACCAAAGCTAAATTATATTGAGGGTTTCATACATAACTGGACAAGTTATTTCGGAACTTCGTATTCCTACTTGTTGCTAAGATTATGGTTAAAGCGTTTCCTTCTCCCCTTATTTCTGATCTCCACTTCTGTCCCGCTTTTAACATTCGGACAAAACACAGCTTCCCAGTTTCAATCCCCGTTTTTCATCACGATT
>NZ_LJJB01000007.1:0-209711 GCF_001420695.1 Brevibacillus choshinensis
TATAACAATTAAACATAAACACGTTTAATGAAAAATGTTGACATCCTATTAGCTGGTTTAGCGTAATGATCCTGCAAGTCTAAAACTTTATTTTCTCTGAACATCAATTCCATTACTTTTTGTGCAGTTTCCCGGTATCGTGTTAATGTTGGAGTAGCCACATCTTCAATTTTAAAAATAACCCCTTGCTCTTGGTGGTCAGCGGTCAAACCAACCGATAAAATGTTTCAGGTCGCTTGCGTATTCCTTTAACGTTTTGGGATTCAAATCTTCGTGAGTAGTGAGAGCCTGAATAAAGTCCTGAATCGTCTGCTCGCCCTGTTCCGAAATCTCGGTCGTCTCTCTCATTAGCTAAGCCCCTATCAGAAAACATCGTCTGACTTTCTTCAATATTTGATCGAGCGTATAACAAAATCTCAAAAAAACGGTCCAATCAGCCAGATGAATGTTGCCTGAATGGGTGACGTGAGTTGAACCCGCATTTTTTATAATTATCCTCATCATGATGAATGGGATGGTGGATGATAAAATGGCAGATCCACAATTGGCTTATTTTGTGTTGGTTGCGATTATAGTAGCTTTAGTTCAGCTTAGAGAAAGACGGGTACGGGGCTGGACATTATGGATCATCCCCCTGTTGCTTACCGTGGCAACCATTCAAGATGTGGTGGTCATATGGTATGACTCTGTACTTGCGCCTATCATTTTAATACTAGGATTTGGCGCGGGTTTGTTCCTGGGGGTCGTTCGGGGAAAAATGACCCATATTCGAAAAAATCCTGAAACGGGCAAATGGACAATGAAAGGCTCGTGGGGTGCTTATCTGATGTGGATTGCCGTGTTCGGAGCGGGGATCGTTACAAAGTCAATGGATAATAATATTCATCTCATCAGAGGTTTTCTACTGATGGCCAGTTTAGGCGCTGTTGTGATGAGAAGAATTTGGATATTTACTATTTATAAAAGATCTACGGCAAAAAAATAGGACCGCGATGAAGCCATCGGAAGGCTTGAGGCCTTGAAGCATTAAAGATCTTGGCCGGGAGTGATAACATGAAATCGCAAATCTGCGACAAAAATATAATTGTCTACGCTGAGAAGATTACGACACTACTAATTAACACTTATATAATCATTTCTTATTTATTCTGTACGACGTTGAGCCTCAAGGCGATGTGGGTATTAATACTCTTCGGAATTTTAGGCGTTCTGCAGATAGGACTTCATAAGGATGTTTACACTCGGAAATCCCTGCTGCTGATCAGTATGGAAGCGATATTAATTGTAGTGTTGTACGTATCCGTCGTCATCCAAGTTCCCCAAGTGGTGCTGTTATTTTTACCGCTAATTTTTTGGTGCAGTCGAATCCTTCCGCTAAAATACAGTCTTATTGCTTTAACGGCATTATTTTTCCTTGCCCTCATAGCTGGTCACGTCGCAGGCGTTCCTCTCGATATTTCATTTGTAGTATTAAATCCGACGCTGCTGCTTGCTTATTTTCCGGGATGGATTATCCGTCAGGAGAGAAACAATTCGATTCAGACGCAAAAAATGCTCGATCGAATTCACAAACAACAATCCGAATTGGAAAAAGCCCATATCGAGCTCATCAAATATACGATGGATGCCGAGGAACATGCCGTGATCAAGGAACGAAGCAGAATGGCAGGGGAAATCCATGACACGATCGGGCATTCCTTAACCTCCATTATTCGCGGTCTGGATGCATGCCGCGAGCTGATTCGCAACAAGCCGAATGAAGCCGACTCCTTCTTGTTTGCCATACGGAGCATCGCCAAGGAAGGGCTGGAAGACATCAGGCGTTCCGTTCGATCTGGGCAAGATATGGAGAAATGGTTTTTAGACAAAGATTGGCATTCTATACTCGAACGGTTTGCGCATCAGGTCACCCAGGGGACAGGGATTTCGCTACGTTTTTTGACACCAATTGAAATCCCGATCAACACCAGATATGCTGCCTTTCAGTGCATGAAGGAAGCTGTAACTAACGCCATTCGTCATGGCCACGCAACCGATATTTCGTTTAACCAAAGAGACACTCCTTCGCAATTCATCGTAGAAATTACAAATAATGGTCTGGTGCCCCAACTGCCCCTAACCCATGGTGTTGGTCTATGTCAGATGAGCACCCGTATGCAGAATACAGGCGGTAAAGTTGAATACACAGTGAATAACAATACTTTTCAAATCGCACTATCATGGCCTAAAGGTGTAAGAAGGGAGGTAAGTACGGGGTGAGTCCAAAGTATCGTATTGTGGTTGCAGATGATCAAACGCTGATTCGCAGCAGTTTGGTCGTCGTGTTGGAAAATCAACACGATATCGAGATCGCAGGTCAAGCTGTCAATGGACATGAGGCGATTGTTCTCGCCGCAGAAACTCAACCGCATTTGATTTTAATGGACATCCGAATGCCGGTGGTCGACGGTATCGAAGCTACCCGACGGATCCTTTCAGAGTTTCCTGACATCAAAATTGTCGCTTTGACAACTTTTGAAGAGGATGAATTGATCGAAAGCTGCATGTCTGCTGGAGCTGTCGGGTATTTACTCAAAGATTTGACGTCGGAAGAATTGATTAGCTCTATCCGCTTGATTCGTGCCGGTGGGTCGATCATGCCCACTTCATATGTGAAGCGCTGGGGAAGGAAAATTGGATCGGAACCGGTACATCACAGAGAAGAGAAAGCTGACGTCCATTTAACCGAACGGGAACGAGAGGAACTGCACCTGTTAATGGAAGGCTGCAGCAATAAAGAAATGGCAGGAAGAATGTACGTAAGCGAGACTACGATTAAGAACCACCTCTCCAGCATATTTGCTAAAATGGAGGTTCGGGATCGAACGCAAGCGGTGATTTTTGCCATTCAGAACGTTCTAGTCAACTAGCACATTTTCTCATACTTTAAACAACAGATAAAGAAACCAAGCCGAATAACAAATCAGATCGGCCCGTGTCCACTTTCTCGTGGGGGTCCATTGGTTATCCGGCCGTGGCCTGAGTCCAAAATCGTCGCGGCCCTTTTTCCAAAAATGGATACTATCCCAAGAGATATAACGGGCATTAGTCCCCCCATCCACATAACGCTTGTATTTCCCATGACTTAGCCGATTCTTCTGCGGAGATTAGATCAAAGTCGATCGCTACATTCTGCTTCAAATTACTATTTTCGCCTGGCGATAAAGAAGAGCCGGTGAAAGAAAAATCTCCATTTGTATGAAGCCTCTCGTAGTAGCGAGTGCGGGCATCATTAAACCTGATTTCCTTTATGCCCTCATTGAGACCATCCTTCACCGGGACAATCGAAGCATGAAATAACGCATTATCGATCTGCGCATGAGGCAGCCAAGGTGCTTGGCCACAACGAGCTGGTCGGGTATTTTTTGCCTTATAAGATCGTCGTCTATGCGGATCAGAGTCATGTCCATAGCGGCTTTCCCAGACCCAGTGCGCTCATCGGGTTTCTGGAACAATACGGACTCACTACAATCGCAGAAGATATTGAAAAAACATTGATTCGTGTCATCGAGCAGTCGAAGTGAGAGGCACGCCGGAAAAGAGCAACCGACAGCGGAGAGACAGGCTGTCGGTTTTTTGTTTATTTCATGGAGGAATCAAGTATTTGGATTGTTTTTCGTCTGTTTGGCTGTGGCCATTTTGTCCATCGGGAGGAATTTGCCTAAAAAGCCGTAAATATGCTTGGATTCTTTGGTTAGCAAAGGTCCCAAAATGGCCAGAATGAGCACGTAGAGCGCTGCAAACGGCTGGAGGATTTCCATGAGTGCACCGGCTTTTCCCAGATTGGCCATGATGATGGAGAACTCACCGCGAGAAACAATCGTCAAACCGATGTTGGTGGAAGCCTTGGAGGACAGTCCTGCGCTTCTTCCGGCGAGCAGTCCGGCAGCCACATTACCGATGATGGTGACGATCACCGCGGCAATGGAGAGCCACACCGCACCTCCCAGAGACAGAGGGTCGATGGTCAGGCCGAAGCTGAAAAAGAACATAGCCCCGAAGAAATCGCGAAACGGCAGAATCATGTGCTCGATTCGCTTCATATGCTGGGTTTCTGCCAGCACGAGTCCCACCAACAAGGCACCGATTGCTTCCGCTACATGGATGGTCTCGGAAAAGCCCGCAATCAGGAACAGGGCAGAGAAGACGGTGATCATAAAGACTTCATTGGATTTGATATTTAAGGCGCGGTTGAGGAAAGGTACGGCTTTGCGCCCGACGATAATGATGAGAAGCATGTAACCGAGTGCGATCAGGGCGGAACTGAGAACCCCCATGAGGGAGGTGGCTCCGCTCAAGACGAGACCAGACACGATGGAGATGTAGACGGCCAAAAATATGTCTTCGAACATGATGATCCCCAAGATCATCTCTGTTTCGCGGTTTGCTGTACGTTTGAGATCCACCAGGACTTTTGCCACGATGGCGCTGGACGAGATTGTCGTGATTCCAGCGATGATGAGGACTTCTTTCAGGGGAAAACCTGCAGCCCAACCAAACAGAAGGCCCAGGGTAAAGTTGATCACAATGTAAATCGTACCGCCTACGGCAATCGAGCGACCTGCTTTAATCAGGCGGCCTACAGAAAACTCGAGTCCCAGATAAAATAACAGGAAAAGCACACCGACCCTGCCCATGAATTCAATAAGCGGGGCACTCTGGATAAATCGAAGGTCAAACAAGCCGATATCAGGAGCATGCGGGCCAACGACCATTCCGACTAAGATGTAAAAAGGTACAATGGAGAATTTAAGTTTGATCGAGAGGAAGCCGGCCAGCGCAATCAAGGCGAGAGCGAGACCGACTTCAAAAACAATGTGCTCCAAATCACTCACCCCCTGTGCTAAATGTAGATTTTAGCGCCTTCACCTGCTTCCGTTCGCCTGCAACGACCAAAGTAGCCCCTGCTTGGAGAACATAATCCGGACCGGGATTGATGGTTTGCTTGTGGTCCTTTTCGATAATGGCAATAATGGTTGCCCCAGTTTCTTGCCGAATGTTGATTTCACCGATCGTTTTTCCCATGCAAGCGGCCCCGGATTCAAGTTTGTACCATTCGATGACGAGCTTATCCAACGCGACTTCTACGGTTTCTAGCGCAGATGGTTTATACGTCAATCCGCCAACAATCGCTGAGATTTGTCTCGCTTCATCGTCATCGAGAGTTACCATGGAGATCATCTCGTCTGGATCATCCTTGTCAAAGTGAAACAACTCTCTGCGTCCGTCGTCGTGAATAATGATGACGAGTTTGTCGCCACCTCTTGTTTCTACTTGGTATTTCCTTCCGATCCCCGGCAAGTCTGACTCTCTGATCGAAGACATGCGCAACCTCCTTTAGCAGTGTGTTTGACCTACAAGTAATAAATATTTGGAATGTGCCCCATTCCAGTGCTATTTTAGTAATGTCCTCCTTTTTTAAAGATGTACTTGTCGACAAACATATTACGATATAATTATATACTAATGACGACACAAATGCTCGAAAATGAAACATTTACATTAAAAATTGACACATATTTTTGCGCAGAAAGGAATTTATACGATTCCTATCCAGCATATTCGCAACTAAGGCGAGACTCGTGCCCATTGGGTACAAAAGGCTGGCGCAGCCAAGTTTTCTAAAGGGTGATCACGAATGGCAAACAAACAGTATCGTTTGACGGAAGCAGAATGGCATTTTATACAGGAAATGCGGGACATGGACATGGAGGGAATCCTGGATATCGTCATCGCGTTGCGCAGTGAGGTCAGAGAGCTGGAGAAAAAGGCGGAGCTCGTGCGCGAGAAGCAGCGAGAATGCTGGGAGCGGGAATATGAACAGGTGCAAAAGCGGGTAGACCAGTTACGGCAGTTTGAACAGGAGATTCGCAATACGTGGCCACAGGAGTAGTGAAGAGGTAAAAAACCGGCAATCCCGTCGTGTGCGGGACTGCCGGTTTTGGGTTGGACGTCATCCACTCCTGCAAGTAGCCGGGTTAACGTCTTGATTTTAGTGAATTGCTAGGATTATTCGGACGGTTTCCCATTTCTTACCTGATTACTGAAATTTACCGGATTTAAAATAATCGCAAATATTTTATTCTATAAATAATAGTGATACACTAGTATCAGGTTTTAATTGATCCAGAAAAGGTGTGTGACTAGTCACACGCTGGCTTGCTATGGAGCCTAAGTAGGAGCCCTACATCTTTTCTTAAAATATGAGAGCGTTAGGACGGTAAAAATGAGTAACAGACAAACTAAAACAGACGTTATCTTAATTGGTGCCGGAATCATGAGTGCGACTTTAGGGTCGATGTTGAAAGAATTAGTACCAGACTGGGAAATTACAGTGTTTGAGAGGCTTGCAAACGCAGGTGAGGAAAGCTCTAACGAATGGAATAATGCGGGAACGGGGCATGCCGCACTATGCGAGCTTAACTACACAAGCGAAAAGCCGGACGGATCCGTAGATATTAGCAAAGCGATTAAAATTAATGAACAGTTTCAGGTTTCAAAGCAGTTTTGGTCTTATCTTGTAAACAGCAAGCTGATCAGTAATCCACACGACTTTATTATGCCATTGCCTCATGTGAGTTTAGTACAAGGGGAAAATGATGTAACGTTTTTAAAGAAACGGTTTGAAGCGATGTCAAACAATCCTCTGTTTCAAGGAATGGAATTTTCTGATGACCCTGAAAAACTGATGGAATGGCTCCCGCTTGTTATGACAGACCGTACATCGAATGAGCCGATAGCGGCAACCAAAATCGACTCTGGAACAGATGTCAACTTTGGTGCTTTAACACGCATGTTGTTTGACCACTTAAAGAGTAAAAATGTCGAAATAAACTACGGACATAGTGTGGATGATATTACACGCACTAGCGACGGCTCGTGGGAATTGAAAGTGAAGAATTTGAATAGCGGTAGCGTCGAACGCCACACGGCAAAATTCGTCTTTATCGGCGGCGGAGGCGGAAGCCTGCATTTACTGCAAAAATCGGGTATTCCTGAAGGGAAGCATATTGGCGGATTCCCAGTAAGCGGGATATTTATGGTATGTAATAATCCGGATGTTGTAGCGCAACATCATGCAAAAGTATACGGTAAAGCTAAAGTTGGTGCTCCGCCAATGTCTGTTCCGCATCTTGACACACGATTTATCGACAATAAAAAATCGTTACTATTTGGACCATTTGCAGGCTTCTCTCCAAAGTTCTTAAAAACGGGTTCCATGTTCGATTTAGTCACTTCCGTAAAACCGAATAATGTCTTAACGATGTTGGCGGCAGGCGCAAAAGAAATGTCATTGACAAAATACCTGATCCAGCAAGTGATGTTATCGAAAGAACAACGCATGGAAGAGTTACGCGAGTTTATCCCGAACGCGAAAAGCGAGGATTGGGATTTAGTCGTAGCGGGCCAGCGTGTACAAGTTATCAAGGATACAGAAGCAGGCGGCAAAGGAACGCTTCAATTTGGTACGGAAGTGATTACTGCCGCTGATGGCTCGATTGCAGCTTTACTGGGCGCTTCTCCGGGTGCTTCTACCGCCGTTTCCGTCATGCTTGACTTAATGAAAAAATGCTTCCCGCAACATGTAGATGCGTGGGAACCGAAAATCAAAGAAATGATTCCTTCTTATGGCCTGTCACTATTGAAAGAGCCAGAGCTTATCCACGAAATTCATTCTTCAACAGCGCGCTCGCTTGGTCTGAACAGTGAGCTGGCACTCGTCAAGTAGATAGTACAAGCGGCCTTTGTCCTGAACTCCATGGGACTGAGGCCGTTTACCTTTGCCTGCAATCTTTCGTAACTGGGATATGCTTATGTAGAGATGTTACTGAACCAAAAAAGAAGCCTTTTTATGCAGAGGCTTCTTTTTCTATAAATGCGCGAGCATTAAGCCGTAACAGGTTCAGATTCAGCATTTGCTTTTTCAGGATGGAATTCATTCTCCTGCTTGGCAATGACTACGGCTGCTACGCCGTTTCCGATCAGATTGGTAATGGCGCGTGCTTCGGACATGAAACGGTCAACCCCGAGGAGCAGGGCAATGCCTTCTACTGGAATCATCGGGAATGCTGCCAGCGTCGCTGCGAGTGTGATAAATCCTGATCCTGTCACACCGGCGGCTCCTTTGGAGGTAATCATCAAGATCCCGAGCAATGTCAGCTGTTGCCAGATGCTCAGATCGACTCCGTAGGCTTGAGCAATAAACATCGCGGCCATGGATAGATAGATCGAGGTTCCATCGAGATTAAACGAATAGCCCGTCGGCACAACTAGACCGACAACAGATTTAGAGCACCCGTACTTTTCCAGACGGTCCATCATACGTGGCAGGGCAGATTCGGAAGACGAAGTACCCAGAACCAGGAGAATTTCTTCCCGAATGTATTTGATAAACGAGAAAATGCTGAATTTATAGTAGCGAGCGATACTTCCCAGAATGAAGACAATGAACAGGAACATCGTGATGTAGACAGCGGTCATGAGCAGGCCGAGTCTGGTGAGAGAGCCGATTCCGAATTTGCCGATGGTATAGGACATGGCACCAAAAGCGGCAATCGGGGACACTTTCATGATCATGTTTACGACTCCGAAGAAACCGTGAGTCAGCTTGTCAAACAGCTTGATGACGGGCTGAGAAGCTGGGCCCATCGCAGCGAGGGAGAGGCCGAACAGGACTGCGAAGAACAAGATCGGCAGCAGCTCGCCTTTTGCCATCGCACCTACTACGTTATCCGGGATGATGGCTACGAAAAAGTCGATGAAGCCATGGTTGCTTTCCGCAGCAGCTGTTGTGTACTTTGATACGTCGCCACCAGTCAGGCCGGTCTTGTCAAATCCTGCGCCCGGTTTGATCAGGTTCACAACGAGCAATCCGATCGCCAGCGCTATCGTGGTAACGATTTCAAAATAAATGAGAGCTTTGCCACCGATTTTTCCAACCTTTTTCATATCGCCCATACCGGCAATTCCGTTTACGACGGTAAAGAAGACGATAGGTGGGATGACCATTTTAATCAATTTCACAAATACATCGGCCAACACTTTTAGTTCTGCACCGAATTTTGGAGCAAAATGACCGACGATGATTCCTAGAATGATGGCAATAACCACTTGCACGGTCAGGTTTTTAAAATTGATCCGCATTTGACCTCTTCCTCTCTGTATGGATGAAAGCGCTTCACTTGTATAGTTGGCATTGTATAGAATGGCACAGCGATTTGATAGAATACGGTCATATTGGTTGTTTTGGTCTTTTTGGTCTTGCTAGCTCGATTGCAAATGTGGCGTAAATTTCCAAATAAAAATGTCCGCATTGACATACTCTCGACATGAACCGTAGGTAAAGTAGAAATTGTACATAGACGTACGTTTGGCAATTCACAACCGGGAGAATGGAGGATGTACCATGTTTAAAAAACAGTATCTGGCGGTTGCATCTGCTGTGGTTCTGACAGTAGGACTGTTTCCAGCAAGCTCCGATGCACAAGTAGCAAAGAAGAATTTGTCAGCCACCTACAACAACATCAAGGTCCTGTATAATGGCAACCAAGTTTCTACAACGATCGAACCTTTCATTGTGAACGGAACGACGTATATTCCTCTTCGCATGATGGCAGGAGTATTCAACAAGGACATTAACTGGGACGGCACCAACTACACGATCAACGTGAAAGACCAGGCTGACCCAGGCTACGAAGCTCAGTTGTCTGCAAAAGATGCTGAGATCAAAAGACTTCAGGACAAAATCAATGATCTGAACAACGAAATCGACGACCTGAATGACGAGCTGGATGATAATGACAGCAGCAGTGATGACTTCGATAATGATCTTTCAGATCTGGAAGATACTCTGAACGATGATTATGGCGACTACGAAGATCTGGAGTGGGACATCACGCTTGATGGCGACGAAGATGAGATCGAAGTAGAAATCGCGATCGATTTTGACGATTATGAAGATGATTTCAACGATCTGAGTGAGAAAAAACTCAAAACATTGGTTGAAGATATCGTAAATGACATCTGGGATGAATTTGATGATGCAGATGTAACCGGTGTTATCATCGACAGCAGCTCCGATGATGAGCAGTACGACTTCGAAGGCGATAGCTCCGACGAGACGATCACTTTCGACGGCGACGAAATCTAATAACGAACACCCAAAAAGCCTTGCTCCCTACCAAATGGGAAAGCAAGGCTTTTTTCCTATTTCCAAAAAGAGCAAATCCACATATAAAAAATAAGAGGTAAACTGATAGTATAGAAATAGAGATAGGCGATACACAAAAGGTGATCGCGATTGGGGAATGATGATATGTCGATCAGTCAGGAACGTCTTCCATGAAAAGCATACTATTGGTAGAGGATGAACTCGTAATATCGCGGGTATTAAAGGTTTATTTGCAAAAAGCAAATTACCAGGTGTGGCAGGCTGTCGATGGGCTTGAGGCGATACAGCTATTTGATGAAAAGAAACCAGACTTAGTGCTGTTGGATGTGATGCTGCCGGAGCGTAATGGCTGGGAAATCCTACAGTACATACGGGAAAAGAGCGCCTGTCCGGTCATTATGATCACTGCCCTGGGGCAAACCGATCAAAAGCTGATGGGATTGAATGAGGGTGCCGATGATTACATCACGAAGCCATTTGTGGCAGAAGAGGTCGTCGCTCGCGTCAATGCAGTGCTGAGGCGGTCAGCGATCTTGATCAAAGACCAAGAAACTCGGATCTACGGCAGCCTAAAAATCAATTTTCAATCACACAACGTGACGCTGCATGGTCTTGAAGTGCTGTTCCATCCCCGAGATCTGTCCTTGCTGCTGTTTTTGGCGCAAAATCCGAATCAGACCTTTACTCGGGATCAGCTAATCGACCAGGTATGGGGAATGGATTACGGTGGCAGCGATCGTGCAGTAGACCTAGCGATCAAGCGAATTCGAAAAACGTTGGAAAACTGGCCGCCATCCGAAGGGGAGATCAAGACCTTACGAGGGGTGGGATATCAGTTCTGTGTTTACAAAAAACAGTGAACCCGTCTCTCTTCTCCGCTACTGGACCGTCCGTTACCTGATTACCCTCTGTTGTGGGCTGGTCATTATCGGCATCGTCTCCGCCTATTGGATCAAATATGCTGCGACGGAAAAAGAGCTGGAAGTGACACGGCTATTTGCAGAAGAGGTAGCTGACCGTGTCGTAGATGACGACGGAAATATGCTCGTGGGCAATACACTGCACCAGATCCTGGACAATCGGCGCAAATTCATGGGCGTAGATCGGAACTTGCTGTTGTTTATCAAGGATCAAAAAGGAGAGCTGATCTATAGTCGGCCAGGACAGCTGCCGCCGCCGATTCAGAAAGATTTGGACAAGCTTTTGGGCGAGGCAGAGCGAGCAGACAAAGTAAAGCTACCGAACGGAGACCTTCAATACGTAGTCAAAAAAGATTTGGAATATAATGACAAAATCACAGGGAAGGTCATCCTGCTCTTTCCTGAGACCGATATCAAGGTCGGCAAGGAAGAGCTACAGTACTTGGTGATCATGCTGGGGAGTCTGGGCATGTTGGGCTGGGCAGTGATCTATTTCCACTCCCGCCGCTTGTCAGAGCCGATCCAGAACGTGGTCTTGGCAGCCCGACAGATCGTAGAAGGCAACTATGACGTCCCCATCCATCAACCGATCAAGGAACGGGAAATTCATGAGCTGGTCTATACGTTCAAAGAGATGGCGGACCGGTTGCGTCAATTGGAAAGCATGCGTACCGAGCTGTTGGCGGGCGTCACGCATGAATTGAAAACGCCTGTAACTTCTATCAGCGGCCTCGTTCAAGCGATTAATGATCAGGTCGTATCAGGTGAGGAAGAAAAAGAGTTTCTGGAGATTTGCCTGAAGGAGACGAGGCGGCTGCAGAACATGGTAGAAGACTTGCTTGATTTCAATTCGTTTGCTGTGGGAGCCATAGCCGTTACGCAAGAAGAGCAAAATTTGAACAAGCTCATTCGCGAAATTGCTTCCCAGTGGAAAATCGTGCACGATCAGGACACGGTCTCCCTGTATACGAATATTCCTGAAAAACAGACAACCGTATATGTTGACCCAGGTCGAGTCCAGCAAATTTTGATCAACCTGTTAAACAATGCGAGACAGGCTATCGGTGCAGGCGGGAAAATTGAGCTGGAGCTGTATGAAACGCCGGCAGATATGCGCATCGACGTAACGGATAACGGTCAAGGAATTCCTAGAGATGAGCAATCGCTGATCTTTGAGCGGTTTTTTCGGGGAAGCAACAAGAAAGACAAGGTCCGGGGTTTAGGACTTGGCTTGTCCTTTTCACGGATGATCGCGAAGGCTTTGGGTGGCGAGCTCGTGCTCAAGGAAAGTACAGAGGATGGCTCTACCTTTACCCTGATCCTGCCGAAATCGGCGTAAATAAAATAAATAGCCTGACCTTCATCCGTACGTGCGGAGTTCGGGTCAGGCTATTGGATCAGGAGCAGCTTCACCGAGCCTGGTGAAGCTCATTGATTTTATCCATGAGTGGTTTCCCGATGCTGGGAGCGAACTTGTCGTAAACTGGCTGCAGCGCTTGCCGCCAGGCTGTCCGTTCCTCCTGTGTCTGCTCGTGGATGTCTATCGTGTCCATTTCTTTGAGCTTCTCCAACTGATTTTCGTTCATGGAGACAGAAAGCGCATTGTTGAACCGGGTCGCTTCGGCCAGTGCTTCTTCAATATCTCTTTGGATGTCGGCGGGGAGCTTGTTCCAGAACTCTTGGTTCATGATGACTACATAGCCCAAATAGTTATGGTTGCTGATCGTCATGTTCGTCTGGACCTGATACAGCCGCTTGGTATACACATTGGAAATCGTGTTTTCCTCGCCGTCTACTTCTCCATTGGCGAGCATGCTATACAGATCGTTGAACGAAGAGCCGACGGGAAGCGCACGCAAGGTCCGAAATTGTTCGTCCAGCACCTTGCTGGGGATGATCCGAATCCGCTGTCCCTTGAAATCATTCGGCATGAGGATGGGGCGATTCGCAGTAATCTGTTTGAAGCCATTCCCCCAATAAGCCATTCCCTTCATGTTCGATTGATCCAGGGCAGCGAACAGCATCCGCCCGATTTCACCTTGAAAAACGTTTTCTACGTCTTGCTGATCGCGAAATACATAAGGTAACTCCAGAAGTGCCCACTGGGGAATGGTACCGGATAGATGGGAGAAGGCAGGAGCGATCATCTGAATCTCCCCGTTCATCAGCGCAGGAATCTCCGTTTTTTCCGTATGCAGGGTGCTGTTCGCAAAGACTTGCACCTCCACACGCCCATTTGTTTTTGTTTTCACCAGTTGGGCAAAGCGATCGACTGCCAGACCTTTTGGTGTGTTTTCGGCTACGACGTGACTAAATTTAATCACAATGCGCTCTGAGAGCTTCTCCTGCTCCTCATCATAGCCCCATTGTGTGAGAGAAAGGTCTGGACCGAATCCGATCGCTACGGCACTAACGAGACCAAGAAGGACGAACAGAGCGATGCTTGCAAAAGGTTTCATAGATGACACCCGCTTACCATCAGTTGATTTGCTGGGAGTACTGTAACAAAATATAGAATAGCAAGCAATCACAGCCGGAAGGAAGAGCCTTTTTGTTCAAACGCTTGAAAATTAAATGGAAAATTATGCTACTCTCCATCGGCATCGTCTTGTTTTCCCTCTTGATCGGCGGTCTGATCATCGTAGGTGGAGTCATTCGGATATCAGAGAAACAGCTGGGCCAACGTCTGATGACCACTGCTCGTACCGTAGCGGAAATACCGCTCGTTCAAAAAAGCATACAAGAACCAGGGGGCTGGACGACGATCAGTCCGACTGCCCGGAGGCTGAGAATCGTCAATGACGTGACCTACATCGTGGTGCTGAACAAGGACCGGATTCGCTACTCCGACCCGTTGGACGAGAGGATCGGAACTGTCTTTCGGGATCCGGCAGTGGAGGCGGCGTATGCTGAGCATTCGTATTTGCAAAAAGTGAAGGGCGAGCTGGGGACGGCTCTGCGTGCATACGTGCCCATCATGGACGATCAGCATCAGCAGGTCGGGGTCGTGCTCGTGGGGCGTGTCATGCCTGGTGTCTGGGAAATCATGCAAGAGGAGCGAGGCAATATCGCTATTACGTTTTTTCTCTCCCTCTTGTTTGGCGTATGGGGCTCGTATCAGCTGGCGCGCCATATGAAAAAGCAGATGCTGAATCTGGAGCCAGATGAAATTGCCCGGATTCTCGTGGAGCGGACGGCGACTTTCCACGCCATGCACGAAGGGGTGATCGCGATAGACAATGGGGAGCGGATCACCATTTTTAATGATCGCGCCAAGCAGATATTCGGCCTTGATGAGGACCTAGAAGTACTGGGCAAGCCAATACGCTCTGTGCTTCACGACACGCGACTGCCGGAAGTACTGGAGCTGCAAAAAAACTTCACGAATACGGAGATCCATGTGGAGAATACGCTCCTCTGGTCGAACCGGTTTTTGATCAAAGTCGAGAACAAGGTAGTAGGAGCGCTGGCGATCTTTCAAGACCGCACCGAGGTAGCGCGGATGGCGGAGGAACTGACAGGTGTCAAAGAATTTGTCGGAGCGTTGCGGGTGCAAAATCACGAGCACATGAACAAGCTCCATACGATCGCGGGACTACTTCAGCTCCAGCAGCACGAAAAAGCACTCGCCTATTTATTTGAAATCAATGACCAGCAGGAGGAGCTGACGTCCTTTTTGACCACACAGATCGCGGACGAAAATGTGTCAGGGCTCTTGCTCGGCAAGGTGAGCCGCGGTAGAGAACTTGGCATCCGTGTGACGATCGATCGGATGAGCCATCTGGAACAGTTTCCCCCTTATATGGACCACCACAACTTCGTATTGATCTTAGGCAATCTCATTGAGAACGCATTTGACTCCCTGGAAAAGAGTGGGGGAGCAGACAAGGAAATTACCATCAGCATTGAACAGGACAGCGAGGTTTGCTCCTTGCTTGTAGAGGACAACGGGATCGGGATGGATGAGGAAACGCGAGCTCGTATGCTAGAGAGAGGGTTTTCGACCAAGGAACGGGAGCATCGAGGACTCGGGTTGTTTTTAGTACATCAGCTGGTGAAAAAGGGTGGAGGCGAGCTCGTCTGCCACTCCAGACCCACAGAGGGAGCAAGTTTTCTCATTACGTTTCCCATGAAGGAGGTGGACGAGTCAAAGTGAATGACTTCATTCGAGTGGTCGTCATCGAGGACGATCCGATGGTGCAGGAGATCAACACACAGTTTATCGAGCGCGTCCCAGGCTTTCAGGTCGTGGGTGTCGCAGCCAATGGCGCTGAGGGCGTCAAGCTGGTCGCGGAGCTGATTCCCGATCTGGTCATGATGGATGTGTTCATGCCTGTGCAGGACGGGATCAAGGCGTTGGTCGAGCTGCGAGTCAGAGATCAGGCGGTCGATGTCATCGTGATTACAGCAGCCAAGGACAAGCCTACGATTCAGTCCATGCTGCGAAATGGAGCGATGGATTACATCATCAAGCCCTTTGCGTTTGAACGAATTCAGCAGTCTCTCGAATCTTATCGGCAGTATCGTCAGCAAATCGCTTTGGACGGCACAGCGTCACAGGAAGAGGTCGACCAGCTATTATTCCGCAAATCCATTGAAAAGCCGAGCAAGCCAGTCGAGCCGGTCCGAGAAACAGAAGCATTGCCCAAGGGATTGCACGCTGTTACACTGGATCAAATAGAACGTCACTTGGAGAAAGAAAATAAGTCTCTTTCGGCTGAAGAAG
Source organism: Brevibacillus choshinensis (assembly GCF_001420695.1). Classification (NCBI taxonomy): domain Bacteria; kingdom Bacillati; phylum Bacillota; class Bacilli; order Caryophanales; family Paenibacillaceae; genus Brevibacillus; species Brevibacillus choshinensis. The sequence goes on from NZ_LJJB01000007.1 coordinate 15,857, forward strand.
TGGCTGAGCGGGTCGGGATTGCCAGAGTGACGGCCAGACGCTATCTGGACTATCTCGAAAAGGTGGGAAAGGTGCGGCTGGATGTCAGCTATGGTGGAATCGGCAGACCCACGAATCGGTACATGCGAGTTCTCAAAAAATAGTCGGGAGGTGAGCGTCAGTTGATCGATTATGAAGCCGTTTTGGGTTCATTGTTCGACATCGTACACGTCACGGATGCACAAGGCAAAACGCTCTACTGCTCGAAAGGGTATGGGGAATATTTCGGAATCAACCCGGAGGAAATGATGGGGAAGCCGATCGAGGATTTTTATCATAAGGGCTATTTTTCCCCTACGATTACGATGCGGGTGATCCGTGACAAAAAGAAAGTACAGACCATCCAGACGACCAAGCAAAACCGGAAGCTCTTTGTGGAAGGAACGCCGATCTGGGATCAAGAAGGCAACTTCAGTGGTGTAGTCAATACGTCGATCGACATCACGGATGAGGAAAAGCTTCAGCAGGAGCTGAATGAAATTAAGTACATCGGGACACTTTACCAAAGTGAAATCACCAAGGAGAGAGGCAGGAAAAAAGGGAACACCTGCCTGATCTACCGCAGCACCTCCATGCAGCAGGTAACAGCCATGGCGGAAAAGCTGGCGCAAGTAGAGTCTTCAATGATATTGCTGGGTGAATCGGGTGTCGGCAAAGGTGTGCTAGCCAAGTACATTCATGAATGCAGCCCGCGAACGGACAAGCCTTTTGTGCATATTAACTGTGGAGCCATCCCTGAAACACTTCTGGAGTCGGAGTTGTTCGGCTACGAGAAAGGTGCTTTCACCGGAGCTGACAAGGACGGCAAGTCTGGGCTGATTGAAAAGGCAAACGGAGGTACGCTTTTTTTAGATGAAATTGGTGAGCTGCCGCTCAATTTACAGGTAAAGCTGCTGACGGTCTTGCAGGATAAGATGATCACACCCGTGGGTAGCTCCACTTCGAGAAAAGTGGACGTAAAGCTCATCACCGCGACGAACAAAAACTTGCGTCAGATGGTGAGGGAAGGGAAGTTCCGCGAAGATTTGTACTACCGGATTCACGTCGTGCCGCTGGAAATCCCGCCGCTGAGAGAGCGTAGAGAAGAAATACCTGTCCTTATCCACTACTTTCGGGGCGTCTTTTGTGAGAGATACAGTCTCGACAGACAGCTCAGCGACGTCTGCTATCGCATCTTGGAGGAATACGACTGGCCCGGAAATGTGCGAGAACTGGAAAACGTGGTGGAGCGTCTGGTGGTCACTTCGCATGATGAACTCATCACCCCTGCGCAGATTCCCCGCTATATTCACAATCAAGAGGGCAGTGCCAACAATGGGGTAAAGGTAGATCGGGTCATGCAGATGCAGGATGCGATGGAGGAAGTGGAGCGACAGCTGATGCAGCGCGCTTTTGACCTTCACAAGACGTCAATCAAGGTTGCAGAAGCACTAGGGATCAGTCAGCCATCAGCGAGTCGCAAACTGCGAAAGTGGGTATTCCCTCGTGAATAAATGCTATTCACTACGGAATAGAGAGAAATCACAAGGAGTAAGCGGATTTGGTGATTGTGTATGCGTGGCTGAATAGAGGTTGGGCTGATTATGCGGATTACAGCTTGGCACTGTTTTTGCAAAATTGAAACAGTAATCTGGTAAAGGGGCACTTCGATTTGAAAAAGATGGTTACTGCCTTAATCAGTTCCTTGCTTGTTGCAGGAAGTTTGTTATCCGCCTGTAGTAGCGGAGGGAACAGTGCTACTCCAGCGAACTCCTCTCCGTCCAATCAGTCTGCAGGAGCAACGACACCAGCTCCAGCCTCTGAACCGGCAAAAGGTGAACCACAGGTGCTGCATCTAAACATGGAGGAACCAGCTACTCTCGATCCGACTTTTTCGGAAGACACGACCTCAGGTGCAGTCATCCGCGCGATCTATGACGGTCTCACACGTCTGGATGAAAACGGGAATGCGATCAACTCACTCGCATCTGACATGAAGCTCTCCGACGACAAGCTCACGTACACGTTTACACTGCGTGATGCGAAATGGTCAAATGGCGATCCGGTCACGGCCCAGGATTTTGAATTTGCCTGGAAGTATGCCCTGGATCCCAAAACAGGCTCACCAGCCTCGTACAATTACTATGCGATCAAAAATGGACAAGCGTTCACCTCTAGCAAGGCAAAGGCAGAAGATGTGGGTGTAAAGGCGTTAGATGAAAAGACGCTGCAAGTAACCATGGAGCACCCTACGCCATTTTTCCCAACTCTCGCTTCGTTCCTGCCCCCCATCAACAAAAAGGTGGTAGAGGCGAATCCGAAATGGGCGAATGATCCCAAGACATTGGTCAGCAACGGACCGTTCAAATTGGAGACGTGGGAGCATAAAAATAAAATCGTCCTGGTGAAAAACGATACGTACTGGGAGAAAGATGTCGTCAAGCTGGATCGCATCGAGTTTTCCATGATCTCGGATACCAACACCGAGCTGTCGATGTTCCAAAACGGCGATCTGGACTGGGCTGGCGGTCCGATCAGCGGGTTGCCTGTCGATGCAGTGTCACCGCTGAAGCAGGAAGGAAAGCTGTTGACCAAGCCGAAAGCGACCTCCTATTACATTCGCTTTAATGCCGAACGACCTCCATTTACGAACGTCAAAGTGCGGAAGGCATTTGCCTATGCAATCAACCGTCAGGAAATTGCTGACAACATCGGTCAGGCTGGTCAAACGCCATTGATGGGAATTACACCGATCACCGCGAGCCTCAAGCCAGAAGGGTTTTTTGCGGATAACCAACCAGATGAAGCGAAAAAGCTGTTGGCGGAGGGCATGAAAGAGCTCGGTATTACGAAGCTACCGCCAATCACGTATCTCTACAACACCTCGGACCGCAACAAAGCGATAGCGGAGACGCTGCAAGCTACGTGGAAAAACGTGCTGGGAGTCGACGTCAAGCTGCTCAACAAAGAAACCAAGGTCTATCTGGATGACCAGGAGCAAGGCAAGTTCGAAATCACCCGCTCCAGCTGGACCGCCGATTACAACGACTCCATCAACTTCTTGCAAAAATTCGTAGAGAAGTACAGCTCTTCCAACATCACGCGCTGGCACAGTCCGAAATACACGGAGCTGATCCAGAAGTCGTATGTAGAGAAAGATCCAGAGAAACGAAAACAAATCCTGTTGGAAGCAGAAACACTGCTGATGGATGAGATGCCGCTCACAGGGCTGTTCAGCGACGTGAACGCCTGGGTACAAAACGACAAAGTAAAAGGCGTCCGGATCGATCCGCTCAGCAAAGTTGATTTTAAATGGGCCTATAAGGAATAGAGGAGAAATGCGGGATGAACAAAGGAAAAGCATTGCGGGCAGGAGATACCATCGGACTGGTTGCCACTTCGAGTCCTGCGACGGAGGAAGTTCTTCTAAAATCAATTGCTGGCCTAGAAGCATATGGCTTCAAGGTAAAGGTCGGTGGAGCATGCCGGGAAACGTATGGGGGGTACCTCGCGGGGACGCCACAGCAACGTGCGTATGAGCTGAATGCGATGTTCGCGGATGATGAAGTAGACGGTATTATGTGCATGCGGGGTGGCTACGGTGCCCCGCAAATTCTCACGATGCTCGATTACGACTGCATCGCCCAAAACCCCAAGCTGTTCATTGGATACAGCGACATCACGGCGCTACATACGGCAATCGGACAGCAGTCTGGTCTGGCTACGTTGCATGGGCCGATGGCGACTTCAGACATCGCCCACAATATGAACGGCTGGACCGAACAGTACTTGCTGCGTGCGATGACGCGTCCAGAACCGTTGGGCCCGATCATCAATCCCCCAGGGGAAGAGATGGTTTGTCTGGTGGAGGGAGAAGTGTCTGGACAGGTCGTGGGTGGCAATCTGGCGCTCGTCGCCGCTTTGATGGGGACGCCATATGAGGTCGACACCAGAGGGAAGCTCTTGTTTCTGGAGGACATCGATGAAGAGCCTTACCGGATCGATCGCATGCTGACGCAATTGGCACTAGGCGGCTTGTTTGACGATTGCGCAGGTGTCATCATCGGGACATGGACAGATTGCGAGCCGAAAAAACGGGATGGCTTCACCGTGTGGGACGTCTTCCAGAACATCGTTGTTCCTTATCAAAAGCCAACCATTTGGAATGTTCAGATTGGACATGGGACTACCAATATGGCACTGCCGCTCGGAGTGGAAGCGCGCCTGGATGCGACTGGCTGCCAGTTGACGATTGAGGAGAGTGTGACGGTATGAGTACGGAACAAACAGATCGCATCTGGCGCCAGGCTCAGGAGATCTTGCCATGGCTCTCAGAGGTTCGGCGTGACTTTCACCAATACCCCGAGTTTGGCATGGAGGAGTTCCGGACGCAGGAGCAAATCATTCGCTATTTAGACGAAATGGGGATTCCTCATTTCAAATCGGCTGGCACAGGGGTCGTAGGAATCATCCAAGGAGCCTCTCCAGGAGCCACAGTAGCACTGCGCGGGGATATGGATGCTTTGCCGATCGATGAGGGGAACGATACAGAATACCGTTCGAAAATTGCTGGGAAGATGCATGCGTGTGGACATGACGCCCACATGACTTGCCTGCTGGGTGCAGCGCGAATCTTGAATGCGTCCAAGCAGGAGCTGGCAGGGACAGTCAAACTGTTCTTTCAGCCGGCGGAAGAGACAGTGGGGGGCGCTTTGCCGATGATCCAGGAAGGCGTCCTGGAAAATCCACGCGTGGAAGCGGTGTTTGGTCTGCATGTGTCTCCTGATCTGCCAGTTGGGAAGATTGCGGTAAAATACGGTCAGATGAATGCTTCCTCAGATGACCTATACATCACCGTCCGCGGAGAAAACGGTCATGGAGCGTACCCGCATAAAGGACGTGATGCCATCGTCATCGCTGCACATGTAATCACTGCGTTGCAGACAATCGTTAGCCGCAATGTGGATCCACGTGAGGCTGCGGTCATAACATTGGGTGTCATCTCCGGCGGGACAGCAGCCAATATCTTGGCGCAGGAAGTAAAGCTGACGGGAACGATCCGAACGCTGGATAAACACGTCCGTGCTTTTGTTAAAGAACGGGTACGCGAGGTGGCTGAGCTCACTGCGCGCAGTCTCGGAGGCGAGGCAGAGGTGGTACTGGATGAGAGCTACACCTCGCTCGTCAACGACAAAGCGATGGTCGACCAGGTAAAGCGCTGTGGGGAAACCATGCTAGGATCGGAAAACGTGCGAGTAAACGAATATCCGATGATGGGAGTGGAGGATTTTGCTTTCTTCGCCGAGCACGTTCCTGGCGCCTTTTACCATCTCGGTGTGCGCAATGAGGAAACCGGGTGCATCTACCCAGTCCATCACCCTCGCTTTGATTTGGATGAACGCAGCCTGGCGGTTGGAGCAGCCATGCAGGCATTTAATGCCATGACCTTTTTGCAAGAGCGAGCGTTGAGTATGCAGGCGGAATAGTAATCTGTTCATGACGGTACACAGGGTATAGCGGGCGACTCACGGCGGCACACTACAGACGATCTACCTATTCCCATGAAAGGAAGTATCGTCTATATGAGCATAACGATGAGCCGTCCCGTTACTGACGTATTAAACAAGCAGGTTGCCAACTGGTCTGTGATGTATATAAAGCTCCATCACTTTCACTGGTACGTGCAAGGTCCTAATTTCTTCACCTTGCATGTCAAGTTCGAGGAGCTGTATAACGAAGCAGCCAAGTACGTGGATGAATTGGCAGAGCGTCTGCTGGCTGTAGGCGGTAAGCCCGTTTCTACCATGAAGGCCTGTATCGAGCAAGCATCCATCAAGGAAGCGGCAGGCGGAGAGTCTGCCGATCAGATGGTGCAAGCGATCGTGAGTGATTTTACGACACTCGTCAGTGAGCTGAAAGAAGGCATCACAGCAGCAGAAGCGGCAGACGACGAGGCGACAGGCGACATGTTTTTGGGCATGACGGAGAGTCTGCAAAAGCATGTGTGGATGCTGAAAGCCTTTATGGGGAAATAAAAAGGATGAAAAAAGAAACAAGCTGATACTGGTAGCATACTGGTATTAGCTTGTTTTTTTATGGACTGGAAGTGTTTTTCCAGCTCGTTTGGAAAACCAACTTGTTCCCAAGAGTCGCCTGCTGGTGTAAACTAGCTGTGTGTTAATCTAAAGAAAGCACTTTCATGATGGAAAGGATGTACATTCCCATGGCATCACCATACGTGACGTTTAACCGCGAGCAGTGGAGAGCTCTGCGGGCTTCCACGCCGCTGACCATATCTGATGAGGAACTGGCCTGTTTGCAAGGCGTGAACGAAAATGTTTCCATGACCGAGGTAGCGGATATTTACCTTCCACTTTCACGCCTGCTAAATTTACATGTAGGCGCCACACAGGAGCTGTATCAGGCTACCCATACATTTCTCGGCAATCAGGACGGAAAAGTGCCGTTTATTATCGGAATCGCCGGTAGTGTTGCCGTGGGCAAGAGCACGACCGCGCGCATTTTGCAGACGCTCTTGTCCCGCTGGCCGAATCATCCCAAGGTAGATCTCGTGACGACAGACGGGTTCCTCTATCCGAACCGAGTGCTGGAAGAACGTGGAATTATGAAGCGCAAAGGATTTCCGGAGAGTTACGACTTGCGCAAATTTATCCGCTTCCTATCCGATGTGAAGTCAGGTCTCCCGGAAGTAAAAGCCCCTGTCTACTCTCACCTGGTCTATGACATCGTATCGGATGAATGGCAGACAGTGCGCCAGCCGGATATTTTAATCGTAGAAGGGCTGAACGTATTGCAGCCACCGAGAGACACGGAAAACGAGCAACGCATTTCCGAAGTAATCGTTTCTGATTTCTTTGATTTCACGATTTACGTCCATGCGGATGAAAAAGATATTCTGCAATGGTATGTAGAGCGTTTCAAGCTGCTGCGGCAAACGGCCTTTTCCAATCCCTCTTCTTATTTCCGCCGCTACGCAAGCTTGTCTGACGCGGAAGCAACGGAAGTCGCTACTGGCATCTGGCATGAAATCAACGGAGCCAACCTTCGACACAATATTTTGCCTACCCGAGTACGTGCCCAGTTGATCCTCGATAAAGGGCAGGATCATATGGTGCAGAGCGTGAAGCTGCGCAAGCTGTAGACGCGAGTGCGGTCGCTCATCCTTGTACTTGCCACGATGGAGGTTTTCTTATGAAAATGATTAGCGCTTGTCTGATCGGCTGTGAGTGCCGTTATGATCAAAAGTCTTGCCTAGATCAGGAGCTGGAGCAACTATTGAGGGAAGGCAAGGTGATCCCTGTCTGTCCAGAGCAGCTGGGCGGTCTGCCTACGCCGCGCCCGCCAGCGGAGATCGTCGGGGGAGACGGCTTTGATGTATTGGACGGGAATGCACGCATCGTCGATCAAAAAGGAAATGACGTGACGGAAGAATTCCTCATGGGTGCCCAGCAAGCATTAAAGCTGGCACAAACTATCGGAGCAACGTCCGCCATTTTGAAAGAAAACAGCCCCTCGTGTGGCAGCACGTTTGTCTATGACGGCACGTTTTCCGGAAAAAAGGTGACAGGCACGGGGTTGACTGCAGCGTTGTTTCGGAGAAATGGGATTGACGTCGAATCCGAACAAAATCGAGGATAACGATACGTTAAAAAGGGAGTGGGTAGATCCACTCCCTTTTGCTGTTCTTTGAAACAGATGAAGACAGTAGGCTCACGGGCAGAACTTCATCATGATGAGGGTGTTTTCGTTCACTCGAGGTAGCTGTCGTCATCTATAAGGAAAAATTCACCCCCAAAAAACTAGTAGGTTTAGTCCTAATTATTGGCGGCGCAGTAATCATGAAGCTCGCTGCAGGAAACTCACATTAACTTGATAAGAATGGGAGGTGAAATTGTGAAAGGCTTTTATGCACTAGCAGGAGCTATCGTAGCTGAGATACTTGGTACATCCATGCTGAAAATGTCAGAAGGATTTTCCCTTATGTATCCTTCCGTTGGAGTGATACTGGGGTTCGGAATATCATTTTATTGTTTATCAGTAAGTCTTCGAACCATACCGTTAAGTTTAGCTTATGCCATATGGTCAGGGGTAGGAACTGCTCTGACAGCTCTTATTGGTATCCTCATATGGGGAGACTCATTAACTGCCATGGCTGTTGTTGGTATCGCCATCATAATTGGAGGAGTCGTTTTATTAAATACGTCTAGTCATCCAGAAAAAGTAATGAAATCAGAATGACCCTATTTTGGAACACGAGTATCACAATAAAGGCAAAGCAAACGAACAGCTATCGCAGAGTGGTTATGGATGCGAGAGCTGTTCTTTTTTGTAGTTCTTTCTGTTAGCAGTCATCTCGTGACTTTGTCCTTCTTGTATGTTGTGTATATAGGGATTTATACCTAGTTTTCGAGAGGTATTTAGTGGGTATTTGTAGAACTATAGTGTAGTAGTTAATGTAAGCTGCTTTCATTTTTACGACAACAGAGGAAAACACAGCTTAAAGAAGGAGCTTAAGAAATGAATGAATGATGCACAGTTTCCTTGTACGAGTTGCGGCTTATGCTGTCAGCACATCTCTCATATTGAGCCATTAGCAAAGTTTGATCGGGGAGACGGTGTTTGCATTCATTTGCGTGACAATCTTTGTTCGATTTATCATGATCGCCCAGAGATATGCCGCATCGATGTGATGTACCGCAAAGAATACCAATTCTATTTTACCAAGGAACAGTTTTACCACGAGAATTTGAAAGTGTGTCAAGACCTACAAATCAGACATGGAGTCATCAAGGGGGAGTAGAAATGCCATTACCATTAATTCTGGGAGGGATTGCTGCTGTTGCAGGGGCAGTCGGTATCTATAAAGGAGCAAAATCAGTATCAAACAATAGCGAGGCGCAAGATTTGAATGAGCGCGCCCAAGAAATATATGAGGATGCACGTGAGGAAATGGAAGACCAAAAGGAGCATACCACACAGGTATTAGCTGAGCTGGGAGAGCTAAAATTACGGACGTGGGACGAGCAAATCGGTCGTTTCGTGAATGTGGTGGAAAAAGTGAAAGCCGTGGAAGTGTACGGCAATGCGGCTGTAGACCAAAACCGACAGGCGATTCTCAGTAAACATGAGCTGGCTGAAATGCGTAAGGTTTCTTTGCAGGCGACTGAAGTGGTATCGGGTGGATTCAAGTCATTGGGGGCAGGCGCGTTAGCTGGAGTCGCATCCTATGGCGGGGCCATGATGTTTGCATCGGCTTCTACAGGAACGGCACTCTCTGCCCTATCCGGAGTGGCGGCCACCAATGCGACCTTGGCTTGGTTTGGTGGAGGGTCCCTCGCTGCCGGTGGATTGGGGATGGCCGGAGGTGCCGCTGTATTGGGAGGCATCGTAGCAGGGCCGGCTATTGCTTTAGGTGGGTTTTTGATGGAGGCTAAATCCAAAAAGAATCTAGCGGAGGCCAAGTCCAATCTGTCCAAAGCGAAAACGGCGGCGGAAGAGTTCCGTACAGCCACAAGCATGATGGAAGCGATTTGCGATATTTCCTATCAATTCAACGATGCGATTGAAGAAATGTCGGAACGCATGGACACCGTTTTAGATCGATTGGAGCAAGCATTGGCAGAAGCAGATGAAAATAGACAACAGAAATTATCGTTTAAAGTGAAGCAGTTCTTCCATGGGCTGATTGGCAGAAAAATTCTGCTCGTCTACGATGATTTGGCTCCTCAACACAAAGAAGTGCTTCATTCATCCTATCAATTTGCCCAAGCCTTGAAGCTGTTATTGGAAACTCCCCTGCTCGATAAAAAAGGTGCCATCATGGAGAGCTCGGTAGAAGTACTTGAGCCTTCCTATGAACTGCTGAGCGGCACTCCCTACCTGTTAGAAGGGGAGAGAATGGGGTGATCTGATATGTTTTCGTTTCTATTCGGGCGCAAAAAGAAGGATGGATCCACAGAAAAGAATACGGCGGATGCCGATTCGTTTCTAGGAAGTCAGCTGGGATCGTATGCTGCAAGACACGAAGCAGAAGCTTCCCATGCAGCTGTCGAAGGGATGGACTCCCTGAGAAGAATGGCCGACAACTTAAAAAATGTTGGGGTCGATCAAAAGCAGGGCAACTTGTTTGAGATTATCGAGGCGACCAAATTTAATATGGATGCAGCTTCGAAAGGGGCAGATATCCGTGCTTACGTCACTGCTCTTGAGGGAGATCCTCATGCCAAAGCAGACATCCTGATCCGAAGCGGAGATAAGGTGCTTGACGAGGTTCAGGCGAAATCAAGCAACAATGCCGCCCGGCTGACCCGGATGGTGAGCGACGAGAAATATCGGGGCATGCAAAAGCTTGTGAACGCGGAAAAGGCAGATCGGGTTCGCGAGTTGGCAGAAAATCGGGCAAACAGTGGGTCCATTTACACCGAGGAATATCGGGATACACTCAAAAATGTGAAGGGAAAGCTAACGCACAACGAGATTAGCTCCAGCGGAACCTCTTACGATGAAACCATTCGGGCGACAGAAGATACAGCAGCCTATAGTTCGAAGTTGGAATGGGACCAGTTTAAAAAAGAAATCGGCGTGACAAGCGGACAGGCTGCAGCAGCTTCTGCCGTAATCGGGGGCGCCATGTCCTTGATTAAAAATGGCGTAGCGGTTTCCAAGGGACAAGTTAGCCTCGAACAAGCGGCGAAGAATGCCATGAAAGATACAGGGGCAGCCGGGATGAGAGGCGCTAGTACGGGTGCGATCAGTACCGGGATTCGAACGGCTGCACAAAAAGCAGGGATCGATGCGTTGGCGAAATCGAATGTGGCTACTTCTATTGCTGCTGGTGTCGTGGACATGGGCGTAACCGTGCTTCGATACGCAAAAGGGGAAATCACTTCCGAGCAAGCCATGGAGAAGATTGGACAAACGGGTGTGAGTACCACCTCCAGTATATATGCGGGAGCAGCGGCTGGGGCTGTCTTCGGTCCTGTGGGAGCCGTTGTCGGCAGCATGGCTGGTTATATGATCGCGACGGGATTATATCAATCCTCCCTTTCTATCTTGAAGGAAGCGAAATTAGCTGAAGTGGAAGCGCAGAGAGTGATGGCTTTGTGCGAGGCAGCTACATTAGAAATTCGTAGGCGGCGCGAAGAATTTGAATTTGCCATGAAACAAAAGCTTCAGTATAACGAGAGGGAATTTAAGAAGTGCTTTCACTTGATTGATTCGGGATTAGCGACGGACCGTTTTGTGGATACAGTAGTAGCCCTGGAAGGATTTGCTCACGTGTTCGGGAAAGAGCTGAAGCTCAGCAAGTTCAGCGATTTTGATCAGCATATGAAACGGGATAAGCCGTTGATATTGTAGCATCCACTGTAAGTGATGATGAAAATAGACATCAAAATCTTCTGATGTCTATTTTTTTTGTTCAATATGCAAAAAGTGATTGCTGCATTTCATTGAATCTCCTAATGAGGATCTGGAAGGGCTTCGCATGATTACAGTCGTAGAGCGGGATGGCAATCAATTACGCATATGTACTCGCATGAATCAGGTACATCTACATCTGATACTATTTCCTTCGATTTTAATGGACATGTCCATATAGTTCGGATTACAGAAAGGGGATTTCCTAGGGGTGTTTTTAAAAAGTGGAATAAGGAGGTAGCGTAATGGAATCAATCAAAACAAATGAAGGTAAAAGCATGATAAGTAAAGTTCCAGAGGTAACTATTTTTTTCTGGATAATAAAAGTGCTATGCAATACTGTCGGTGAAACAGCATCTGACTTCCTGAACGTCAATCTCGGCTTTGGACTGACTTGGACCTCCATCGTCATGGGGCGTTGTTGCTGGTTGTTATCTTCTTTAAGTTTAAGGCGAAGAAATTTATCCCTGGCATTTATTGGCTGACGGTTGTCTTGATCAGTATCTTTGGAACACTTGTTACAGACAATATGACAGACAGTATGGGCATCCCACTTGAAGTGAGTACCATAGGTTTTTGTATCGTCTTGGCGATTACCTTTGCCATCTGGTACGCCAGTGAGAAAACCCTTTCCATCCATTCAATCTTCACCGTGCGGCGGGAAATCTTTTATTGGTTAGCAATTCTGTTCACGTTTGCACTGGGTACGGCTGCCGGAGACTTAATGGCAGAAAGTCTCGGCCTCGGTTACCTTGTAACAGGCGTTATCGTTTGTGCAGTAATTGCTTTCGTGTCGGTTGCCTGGAAATGTAAACTTGATCCGGTGTTGGCTTTTTGGATCGTATATATTATGACACGTCCTTTGGGTGCTTCGTTGGGTGACTACCTTTCACAACCACAGAAGCACGGCGGTTTGGGATTAGGCGCAACCGTCACAAGTGTAATATTTATCGTAGCCATACTACTGACAGTCGTTTTCCTTTCCGTTACCAAGCGGGATTTGATTCCCATAACAGCAACAAACACAACAACGAATACAACACCATTTACAGTTTTCCGGCAAGTTGCTGTGGTAGTATGCGTATTGGCTCTTGCGTCAGTAACAGGCTATTATTGGCGTCATTCCAAGCTCTTAGATGAAGCGAACACTGCTGTTTCACAGGCTTCACAGCAGGGGAATACAGCTAGCTCGCAAGCCTCATCTCATGGAGGGACGTCTACTTCCGTTTCACAAAAATCACCGCAAGGAGGTTCGTCTACTTCCGCAGTCCCAGTCTCACCTTTGGGTGATCTGTCTAGTTTCATAAAAATAGAGGAAGATACTCTAAGCCTTGTGAATGCTGGAAATCTGTCTGCGGCTAATGCACGGGTTGATGATTTGGAGTACGCGTGGGACGAGGCCGAGGCTCGTCTAAAACCAATGAACCAGACCAAGTGGACTGAAATTGACGATACCATCGATAACGTATTAAGGGAACTACGAGCTGTACATCAAGATGCCGCAGCGTGTAAAGCTTCTCTGGAAGCATCGTTAGCAGAACTTAAATAATGGATAAACATCCAGGCTGTCGAGAAAGTCTCGGCAGTTGAAAAAATCACTTGGATGGTAGCCTCACCACGGCACGCCCCTTGGTTTAAAAATTTCGTGTGATGTGCCCAGCTTAGGTTCAAGGGGAGGTCAACAGCTGACGTCTAAATTCCGATGGCGTCAGCTGTTTTATTTCGTTCATCAGAAAGCTCTTCCGGGGGATATGCAAATGATCAACCTCACAGTGAATACTCTAATTAGGTAATAGATACAATAACGATAGATATGTTTCATGGATTTAATAGATGTGGAAAGGCGGACTTAAATTGTCCTCGCGCATGGTAAAATGGGTACCTAATTTATTTACAATGGGAAATTTAATATGTGGTCTATTCTCGATTACCTTTACGATGAGCGGTTATTTGCGAACGGCAGCTCTTCTCATTTTTTTAGCCGCGTTTCTCGATTTGTTCGACGGAAAAATAGCAAGAAAATTAAAAGTGAATAGCGAGTTGGGAGTTGAATTGGACTCGCTCGCAGATATGGTCAGTTTCGGGGTTGCTCCCGCTTTGCTTTTCCATGCAATGTCCCCGCATTCTTTGCAAACTTCTGTTGCATTTGTACTTTATCCGGCACTGGGAGCCTTGCGATTAGCGAGATTTAGCGCCAAACCAACAATCGGGTACTTTATGGGTATTCCCATTCCTCTCTCGGGACTTATCATGGCAGGGATGGGGTTATTTCTCTATAGCAATTCCATTGTTACTATTTTGCTTGCTATTTTGATGGTCAGTCCCATACGCATCAAAAAATTATAAAAAGGTAGGAAGGCTTTTACTCGATCAGTTGATCTATCCGCCCATACGCCTCCTTCACCAGGAACTATTGCCAGAAACTTTCCGACATTTTAGCAAGTACACGAAGGTGGATAACAATTCTGATTAAGTCCTTACTTGATCAATTATCTCCTCTGAAATTAGCACTAACCATAAAAGGGGCATATTTGCTTGGATCAGACTCAGATGGGTTTGGTAATCATCGTAGTGGCGATATTATTCATATTATTAGAGGTGTTTTTTTGGAAAAAGGGAGTCCCAAAAGAACCGTTTTGGGAAGCTTTATTTCATGATAGGGGATTTATTGATATGGGAGCTACCCGTTTTTTTCTCTTACCGAGCATGGGCAGTATTTTTATGGCTAGTTGGATTTGGAATCTTGATTATCGCATTGGTTGCTTTCGTTGTAAAAAGCGCTACTTAGCGAACAGGTTCGATAGCCGGAACAAATACATAAAGGCTACCAGTGTTAATACCGATAGCCTTTGAACGAACCATTCATCTTTAATGATGTTAACCGGTTAAATAAAAAGGACCAGTAAAGGAAGCTTGTGGAGCATTAACGACGTAAAGAATGCATCATCATTCTATGGTGATGTGCTCGCATGCGATGGAAATGTTCCCTTTCAGCAAACGTATGATGCCTCGATCGGTCATGTCGATGTTCGATACTTAAAGAGCGATAGTGCTCAGCTCTCCTTAGGTGATGACGCATTCTCTCCCGATGGAAATCAATAGGGTCCATTGCACTTCCCCCTTTACCATGATTCTTTATGGTATGAGGACAGCTTTAAACTTGCTTATGTATGAGTGGATAAAGACCAAAAAATGAGTAAATATCCATATCAGTAATTTCTCTGAGCTGTTAACGCCAAAATCAAAACAGCCGCCAGCTCTCAAAGCCAGGCGGCCTTTTCCGTATTTCCTTACTTGACCTCGTTCAGACGCTCTTCCAGACGGTCCCAAGTTTCGGTGATACCTTGCAGCATGCCCATGTCCATGACAGTCTTGAGGGCCTCTGCGGACACATATTCAGCACGGTTGACCAGCTTTGTCTTGCCATCCAGATCGATAAATTCAAGCGTGATCTCGGTCGAAGGCATGGTCTCGTTCGTATTGCCGTCAGCATCGGAGAAGTAATCGGTATAGCTGATCGTTTCCGGCTCGACAATTACCTTGTAAACGCCTTTGCCCCAAGATTCCATGCCGAAGAATTGACCTTGGTTCTGATCGACGCACTTCATGCAGTAGTGCCAAACGCCGCCCGGTCGGAAATCGACGTTGCAAACCGGAACCTCCCAGCCTCTCGGTCCCCACCAACGCTTGAGATGCTCAGGCTCTTTAAACATCTTGAACACGAGATCGCGTGGTGCATCGAAAACGCGCTCCAGCACCAGTACGCGATCGTTCTCTATCCTCGAAACCATTGCGTTGTTTGACATTGTAATTCCTCCTCATCGTTTTGAATGATCTTATGATTCTTCCTTGTTTTGCAGCTCCCGCAAGTAGTCTTCCAGATTATCAAATCTGTCTTCCATGACACGCCGGAAGGAGCTGACCCAAGAATCCAGTGCTTGGAAAGGCTCGGGCCGTAGCTTGTAGATCCGGCGGTTTGCTTCGGCCTTTACTTCTAAAATCCCATTGTCGCTAAGTACCTTCAAATGCTTCGAGGCTTGGGGCTGGCGAAGCCCTAGCCGGTCGGCGATTTCCCCCACACTCAGGGGACCGTCGCGCAAGAGTTCGACGATATTCATACGATTCGGTTCGGCTAATGCGCTAAGCATCGTCATGTACATGCCCGGATTTTTCCCTGACATGTCACTCACCTCGTTAAGTGATGGTCTCTCGGTATCATCTCATCTCCTTCATCACAAAGGTCATCTTCTTATTGATTTGAATATACGCTAAAAGGAATATTCCTGTCAAGGTATATTTATGAGGCCGTTATTCCCATGTGGGGTGAGTGAAATCAGACCCGC
Source organism: Brevibacillus choshinensis (assembly GCF_001420695.1). Taxonomy (NCBI): domain Bacteria; kingdom Bacillati; phylum Bacillota; class Bacilli; order Caryophanales; family Paenibacillaceae; genus Brevibacillus; species Brevibacillus choshinensis. Next base: position 31,657 of record NZ_LJJB01000007.1, read on the forward strand.
AAGGGCCAGTTTCGTACTTCAAAAGTATGAGACTGGTTTTTTGCTTTTGGAAAAATCTGTTCTGCTACATCTGATCTGTTCTGCTCTTTCCGATTTATGATGAGAGAGAGGAGGATTCAAATATGTCTGAGTATATGGTTTTTGCTTTGGCCTTTGCTGCATCTGCTGCTTCACCTGGCCCTGAAATAGCGGGGCTCCTGTCCAGGGCTCTGTCCGGTGGTGTATTCGCGAGTTTCACTCTCGCCCTCGGGATTATTCTCGGCAAACTGCTCATGCTTACTGCTGCTGTTCTGGGCCTCACAGCTCTTGTAGAGGTCCTCGGCCCCATGTTCATTGTGTTGAAATTTTGTGGAGTCGTCTATCTTGTCTGGCTAGGTATTAAGAAATGGAAAAACGCCGGAAGGATGCTGGCAGTCAATGAGAAACCAAAACCTGTCAACGCCATAGTGGACATCGGTCTTGGCCTGACAATGACTCTGTCAAATCCCATCGCCATCTTGTTTTATATAGCGCTTCTTCCAGGGGTCATTAATATCTCTGGTTTAACACTGAACAGCTACGCCCTATTGTGTACCATTATCATTTGTGTGATGACCTGCATAGTGGTCGGTTATGGGATCATGGCAGAGGTGGTAAGAAAACTGTTCTCTTCTGCGAACTCGAAAGCACTCATGGATCGTTTAGCAGGTGCCATGATGATTGGCGCAGGGATCCTGATCGCGATTCGATAATAGTAGCCTCTTCCTCTCGCTGTAGGTGAAATGAGTGTGGTTACTCTTGCCTTACCACCAGATGCTGGGTGTGCGCGGGTAGCTCCTTGAGAGCGGTTCGTAGAAATTCAGGGTACAATTCGGAACGATCAAGCTGCTCCAGAGGAGTCCACTGAAAAATGAGGCGTGGTCCTTCTTTGCTGAAGAATGGCCCGTCCGTTTGGGGAAAATGTGGATTATCTGATTCGATTCGATAATAAAAGCCGATTTCATGGTACGGCGTGCCGTCGTAAGGAAAGAAGTTCTCCACGATCCAAACCATTTCTCCTACGGTGGCCTCAATGCCGAGCTCTTCATACAGCTCTCGATAAAGGCTGTGACGCATGGTTTGGCACAGCCTTCCCATTTTATTGCAAGAATGACGTCTAGGAAATGACGAATTGACCTCGTTTCTTTCGGCAAAATTGCCCCTAGCCGAATACGGACCGCATGCTACGATGAGAAAAAAGAGGAGTGAGGCATGCATGTACACACCACCGTATTTTGAAGTAACCGATCAAGAAGAGATGATCGCTTTCATGCAGCAGCATCCGTTTGCTCTGTTGATTTCTGCGGACGCAAAAGAACCAGAAGTAACCCATCTCCCTATGGAAGTGGAGCAAAGGGGAGACGAGCTATTCTTGACGGGACACGTCGCGCGAAACAACCCGCAGGGAGACATGCTGGGGCAGACGGATACGTCGGTGTTGGTGGTCTTCCAGGGAGCTCACGCGTACGTTTCCTCTTCCTGGTACAGTCAACCCAACGTTCCCACGTGGAATTACATGGCCGTACACGCTTACGGGAAGGCTCGCGTCATTACTTCTGTCGAAAAGGTAACAGAGATGATGCAGGCTTTGCTGTCCAAATATGAGCAAGGACAACAATCTCCTGTCGCATGGGGAGCAGTTCCGGAAAAAGTCATGGATGGATTGCTCAAAGGAATTACTTGTTTCGAGATCAAGGTGGAGCGGATCGATGCGAAGTACAAGCTGAGCCAGAACCGCAACGAACAGGATCGACAAGCGATTATTTCCCATTTGGAAGCAGGCAGCGAAAAGGAGAAGGAAGTCGCTGCGGCGATGCGCACCATCGATCAGGCAGGGGCCAATCGTGTGTTTACGAAAACATCTCAATAAAATGTTTGGCTGCCTTGGACAGATGGCGTCCGGTTTGCCAAACGACGGCAGCAGAGGAGGAGATCGTCGTTCCTGTGATCTCAATTCCGTGGATTTGATCGCTTCGGTGGGTTTCCCAAGCGGAACGCGGGACGATGGAAGCACCGACTTTGGCACCGACCATGCTGACGATGAGGGAGATGTCGGGACATTCGCAGATGACGTGTGGCTCGACTCCAAGTCTGGAAAATTCCTTGACGATCAGGTCGTATATCCCGAGGCCAGGGATGCTTGGCATGATGAGCGGGATCTCGGCAATGTCACGCATGTGGATCTGCTGTTGTGTGGCGTATGGGGAGCTGGCAGGAACGATCAGTACGAACGATTCTTCTTCCAAGGGAATCGTGCTGCAATTGGTCAGGGAATGAGGCAAACGGACGATGGCGACCTCGATCGTTCTGCGCTCCAGCCAGTGGTTGAGGAGCTGTGTGTCGCCCTTCCAGACTTTATAGGTAATCAAGGGATACTGTTGTTGAAACAGGCGAATTTGCTCGGGCAGGAAGTAGGCGGATAAAGCACTGACGCCGATGGACAGGCTACCCCGAATGCCTTCGCCTGTTTCTTTTACTTCGGAGAGGGCTTCCTCCATTTGGTGCACGATATTGAGTGCTTGCCGGTACAAGGTGTGGCCGGCTTCCGTGAGTTCCATGCGTTTACCGAATCGCTCCATCAGTGTGACACCGAGCTCATCCTCCATCTGCTTTAACTGCTGGCTCAATGGGGGCTGCGCCATGTTCAGACGCTTGGCTGCTCCCGTGATTTGCCCTTCTTCGGCAATCGCGATAAAGTAACGCAGCTGACGTATATCCATGAATACCACTTCTTTCTACGGAAACGTTTTTCCATATGAAATCGATATGAAAGACAGATTTACTGGATATTTTTCATATTGATCTGGCTATGATAGCATAAATTTCATGACTTCACATGGAAAAGACACAATAGAAAGAAGGGAATTATTGTGCGTACGTGGATGGATAAAATATTTCACCTGCGCGCTTGCGACACGACGATTCAACGGGAGCTATTAGCTGGCTTTATCAGCTTTGTCACCATTGTTTACATTGTTGCCGTAAACGCTTCGATCTTGCAGGATGCGGGCATTCCCATGGAGGCAGGCATTCTCGCGACGGTGCTGACGGCGTTTGTCGGAGCGCTGTTGATGGCTTTCTGGGCAAATGCACCGATCATACTGGTTCCCGGAATGGGGATCAATGCGTTGTTTACTTATACGCTCTGCCACACGATGGGTCTTTCCTGGCAGGAGGCTTTGGCTGCGGTATTTGTTTCAGGACTAATCTTTGCTGTCATCGCCTTTAGCCGGGCAGCTACCGTCCTGTCCAATGCAATTCCCACTTCGCTGAAAGAAGCGATCACGGTGGGGATCGGGCTGTTTCTCACCTTTATCGGATTGCAAAAGGGTGGACTGATCGTCACGAATCCGTCTACGTTTGTGGCGTTAGGGGAGTTGTCCAGTCCGCATGTGATCGTCACGCTGGCGACACTGATCATTACGCTGATTTTGTTTGTGCGCAATGTACCTGGCAATTTCCTCATCGGGATCGCAGCGGGTACGGGGCTTGGCTTTTTGTTCGGGATTGTAGAGCCAGGAAGCGGCGGTGGGTTTTCTTTTGCTGAGTATGGTCATGTCTTTGCCGGGTTCTCTTTTAGCGGAATATGGACACTGCCGTTTTGGATTGCGACATTCTCACTGGCGATGGTCATTGTCTTTGAAAATATCGGTTTGATTCACGGGCATACGGCTATGGCCGGACAGCCACAGAAGTTTCGTCGCTCTCTTCAAGCCAATGCCGTATCCGCTGCTCTATCGGGTATGTTGGGCACAAGCCCGACGGTTTCGACGGTGGAGAGCGCAGCAGGTATTGCGGCAGGGGGACGTACGGGTCTCACCGCGCTTGTGACCGGAACGCTGCTGCTGGGATCACTGGGACTGATTCCGCTCGTCAAAATGATTCCAGATGGAGCAATTGCTCCGGTGCTGATCATCATCGGAGCACTGATGCTGCAAAATGTGCAGAACATTAATTTGAAAGACTTCTCGGAAGGCTTCCCCGCCTTTTTGATCATCGCGATCATCCCGTTGTCCTACAGCATCGTGGACGGTATCGCGTTTGGATTTGTTGCTTATCCGCTGCTGAAGCTGGCTTTGGGGAAAAGACGAGAAGTGCCTGCCTTGTTGTACGTGATTGCTGGCCTGTTTTTGCTCAATCTCGTACTGCCTGTGCTGGCGTAAAAAAAAGACACCGGTGGCTTCCACCGGTGTTTGCGTTATTCTACTTGTTTATAGGCTGTTCCTGAGGCGCGCCATACTTCTCAATATCCGCAGGTGTTTTCGGAAAAGGCTTTTGTAAAGATTGAAAGACGGGTGCTTTTGTGAGGTCAGCCGAGTAGCATTCATCTACCTCAATACCCGATTCCTTAAATCCTTTGAGCATTTTCAGGAATCCGAACATTCCCATGGATCCATTTTCTCGGACGCGCCGCACTTCATCCAGATTCAAATAGACGATTGTGAACGATTCGGAGTCACCCAGCTCCTCGATGATTCTACCTTCTGGGTCGACAGCGACCGAATGTCCCATCCCAATTGGGTTCGGGTGGTTGATACTGACGACAAAGCATTGATTCTCGATCGCGCGGGTGATGGCGATCGGGAGGTTGTTTCTCATGCCTCCGATCCAGTCACCTTGCAATGTCGGCTTGATGATCACTTCGGCACCCTTTAGGGCCAGATTGCGCGCTGCCTCTGGATAGTGGCCATCTGCACAGATCATGAAGCCCACCTTACCGATATTCGGTATTTCATAAACGGGAAAGTCGTGCCCTGGCTTCGATTGTTCGAGTGGGTAGGGAATAAACACTTTTCTGTATTTCATCACAATCTCTCCCTCAGGAGAAATCAAAAGGGCTGTATTATAGGCTTCGTTGCTATTCTCAGCCTGCTCATACAAGGAACCAGGAGCGAGCCATTTCCGATGCTCCCTCGCTTTTTCACAGAGAAGATCAGTCAGAGGACCAGGAATCGTCTCTGCCATCTGTAGCCAGTTTACCGGGTCCAGCCCGTTCAAGTACAGTTCAGGGAAAGCAATCAGATCCACTGCCGGATTCATCCCGGCTATCGTATCGACATAATAGGCAAGCTTCTCGTAATTTTCTCGTTTGCGAGCCTGCAGATCAGGATTCGTGCTGGGGGAAGCGATTTGGACCAGTGCCAGATTTAAATAGCTCATAGGTTCACTCCTCGTCGATAGGCTTATCCCCATTATGGAAAAGGAACATGGCTCGAACAATTACCCGATCGGGTGATTTTTTATTCGAAAAAATCTGATACAATAGAACTTGGAGAAGATTTGTGGTTGGGAGTGATTCTTTATGGAAGCGTTCTCAAATCAAGATTATCAAAAAGTTCTTGCTTTCATGGATGATATGGTAGGCTCTACCGAAAATTTCCGCCAACAGGCTCTTCAGTCTTTCGAAAGACGCTTTGGTTTTCAAAGGGCCAACTTTTGGATGGTCAATGAGCATGAGGAACGGGTCCGTCCCGTCATGCGAAATATCGACAGGAACGCCATGGACAGCTATCTTGCCGCCTGCTATCAGCATGATATTTTGTTGCCGAGCAAGGTTGTCGACCGTCTGGGCCATCAGCATGTCCTGCGAATTCATGACGTTTTGTCCCCGCATGAATATGAGCAGAGCGATTATTATCATGAGTTTATGGCTCGACATGGCTACTACCATCAGATGGTGGCTTACTTGATGAACAATGGACAGCTGCTGGGCAGCATCGCGTTTGTTCGTTCTAAAAAGGAGAGCCCGTTTCAAGAGCGTGACATAAAGTGTATGGAGATCATCTCTCGCTTCTTGAGCCGAACCATGATTCAATATGAGCGCCCAAAACGGATAGCCTCGTCCAAACCTCAACAGGAGACCGATTTGACAGCCAAGGAACGGGAAGTACTGGCACTGGTGCAAAAAGGATTTGGGAATGAAGCGATCGCCGCTCAGATGTTTGTCAGTATCAATACGGTTAAAAAGCATCTGCAAAGCATTTATCGCAAGTTTGACGTCACCAATCGTACAAGCTTGTGCTATAAAATTCTTGCGAAAGAAAGTGGAAGTCCCTCGTCGGTTTAGCCCGATGCGGGATTTTTTTCTTTCCTGTTCGAGGGGATCAGCCTGACTGTAACGAATTGGAAGGAAAACGAGAGGAGTCGTCCACATGATCATGTATGAAATGACCGTCCAAATCCGCGTCACAGACATAGAGAAAGGACAAGCCTGGTACCAATCCTTGTTAAGACGTGAGCCTGACTTCATCCCACATGAGGGTTTTGCCGAGTGGGAGCTGATTCCTGGCTGTTGGCTGCAGGTAGCCGAAGGAGTGCCAACAGCTGGCTGCGGTCCGCTGCGGGTCGGGATCGAGAATTTGGAAGCGGAGCGTGAGCGCGTGATGAGCGAGCTGCAGGTGGACTGGTTTGAGATCTATCAACGGGAAGAAGTGCCAGTCAAATGGGCAACCTTCGAAGACCCGTGGGGCAATCGCGTCGGGTTTTTTGAGTACCTCGATCAGGCAGAGAAGGCAGAGAAAATAGCACAGAGCCGGAAAGCGTGAAAGTGAGTGAATAAACAATACTCCCTCCGTCATGCGCTCGGTAAAAGAATGGGATGAGGGTAGGCAGGCTCTCATACGATGGTAGGTGAATACCCTGTTAAAAAGCCTACAAAGGAGTTTGAAGATGAACGGGTATTGGTATGGACCGTATTCCTACTCTTCGTATGTACCTTATGTGCAGCCAGTTGCGCATGATCAAAGTGAGGAGCGAATGCAAATCGTCATTCGTCTCATCCAGGAGGCCATTGCAGACGAGCGACACGACGAGCTGTTTTACGACTACTTGCTCAGCGTCGCTCCAACGGAACAGGAAAAGAAAGTAATTACAGGAATTCGTGATGACGAGCGAAAGCACCGCAGTCTGTTCCGCCAAATCTACACGCAGCTAACGGGTCAGCGTCCGCCAATAACAGGTGAGGGAGAGACCTTTCAGAAGCCCGCCAGCTATTTGGACGGAATCGAACAAGCGCTGATGGGGGAACTGAAGGCATTTGAAAAATATCGCGTCATCTACAAGTACATTCCTTCACAATACCGCGATACCATTTTTGAGATCATGACAGATGAAATGAAACACGCTAGCTATTACAACTGGCTGTACGCGAAAAATAAATGAATGATGACGGAGTCCGTGACGGTTCGTGCCGATGCGGGCTTCTTTTTGTTTCGATACTGATGGAGGATAAGGATTGCCAAGGTATTTGAAAAAAAGTACAATGATGAAATGCCCAAAAAGGGCCGCGGTTCGTAAACTCCCGCGTTATCAAAACTAGGAGGCATTATCTATGTTTAATGTGAGTTTGGGAGTGGGATTTGCCCTGGTCAACTTTGGGCTGTTTCTGCTCTGCTACCGCCTGTTCGGCAGAATGGGTCTGTACGCGTGGCTTGGTATGGCTACGGTGCTGGCGAACATTCAGGTCGTGAAAACAATCGAGATGTTCGGATTGGTCATGACGCTCGGCAATACCATCTATGCATCGATTTATTTGACAAGCGATCTGCTGAATGAAAAATACGGGGAAAAGACAGCCAAGAAAGCAGTCTGGTTCGGATTTTTCACCTTGATCGCCACGACAATCATCATGCAGCTGGTCCTGTTGTTTGAACCGCAGGAGTCGGATATTTCGCAAGGCGCGTTGGAAACGTTATTTGGCTTAATGCCACGGCTCGCCTTGGGCAGCCTGTGTGCCTATTTGCTCAGCCAATTTGTCGACGTGAAAATCTACTCATGGCTGAAGAAAAAATGTCCTGGCCCGAATCAGCTCTGGATTCGCAACAACGGCAGCACGCTGTTCAGTCAGATGCTGGACTCGATCACCTTTTGCTCGATTGCGTTTTTGGGCGTGTACCCCATGGACGTTTGGTGGGAGATTTTGTTGACCACCTACCTGATCAAATTCATCGTCTCAGCGGCATCGACGCCGGTTTTGTATATCGCACGCAATATGAGGGTGCCGGAGGAGTAAGACGGCCAGCCCCTCACAAAAATGAGAGACACGCTATTTGCCTGTAAGAAGGCGAGCGTGTCTCTTTTTCCTTTTCCCCGTTATGGGGTAGGGGATGCTTCCTCTGGGCCATCCAATAAATAAAAAGCCTTTATGTAATTGACGAACGTTTTGACCACAGAGGATTGGATAGAAGCCTCCTTGTAATGCATCCACGTGTTTCTGGAAAGCTCCTGACCGTTCTGATAGGACAAGTCGATGGTATGAAAATTATCGTGCTGCTTTAGGCAGGTGCGCGGAATAATCGCGTACCCGAAGCCGTATCGGACCATCTCTTTACAAGACTCGGCGTTATCGACCTGCATGGAGTACGTGGGTGCTTGAGTGAATCTCTCCTGCCACCAGTCCTCGATCACCTGTGGTAAAAGAAGATCGGTTTTGTATTTAATATTTGCCGTATGACGGGGAGTTCGATAATGAATTCTAGGCAGGTTAGGAAGATCATCCAGATTGATTTTTTCTTTGGAAATAACCGTAATGCGATTGCGATAGATTAAATATTTTTGATCAAACCATTGATAGTTTCCACTGATAATGCCTACGTCTACCGTTTCATCGTTGAGTAGTTGATAGATGGTAGAGCTGTACCCTGTCTCCAATGTGATGTTTACATCGGGATAGCCATCCAAGAAGCTTTTTAGCAGTGGAGGGAGCTTGTAATGAGCAAAGTGGTTGGAGACACCAAGCTTCAAGGTACCCTTTACTTCATTGGCCATATTGGACATGTGGTCTTTGACCTTCCGCAATTCAAGCACCATTTTTCTGGCGAAACCAACCAGATATTCTCCCTCCGGTGTAAATTTGATTCCTTTCCCGTGCTTGATGAAGATCGGCATGCCGAATTCCGCTTCCAGCTGCTGCAGTCGATAGCTCAACGCTGGCTGCGAAATATGCATGCGTTCAGCGGCTCTGGTGATGTTCTTTTCTTCATAGACGTGCAGCAGTAATTTGCAGTCTTTGTCATCCATGGAAAGATCCCCTTACATGAAAAGTTTAAATTTTCTTTCATATAAAAATTTTATCACAGTTTAAGAAAATATGAATTTTACTTATTTTTTGTTTGAACTTATATTTTTATGTAAGCGTTACACGGGATGCAGTTGTCTAGCAAAAATCAGACTCAAGGAAGAGGAGATCAACTATGGAAAAAGGGCAGCAGTTTGAAAATGGAGGCAGGTCAACCAAGTCTTTTCCTTACTATCGATTTAGTGGAACTCATCGTGAGATCGGTCAGCAATACGGGGAATCATGTGCCGCGCTGATCCAAAAGCATCGGGATTACGCACTTGAGCGTTTGCGTTCGAAAGTGCAGATCCCTTCCATGCGAGCATTGGAAGAGGAGGCATTGAAATATAGACCATTCGTACAGGAGTATGCGCCATTTTTTGACGAGGAGATCCAAGGGATTGCGGAAGGCTCAGGGATCTCGTTGGGCGAGGCGTATTTTCTCCAGCTTCGTGCCGAAATCTATCACCATTTCGATACGACGGATGAATGCACGACCTTTGCTGTGTCACCAGAGGCTTCCAAGGACGGTGCGCCGCTCATTGGACAAAATGCGGACCTACCTGCCTTTTATTCGGAAGTGGGGATTGTCGTGGAATATGTACCCAATGATGGGCCTGCTTGTCTCATGCTGACGCCTGCTGGGCAAGTATCGTACATCGGGATTAACGATGCTGGTCTTGGCGTGTTTGCCAACTTTCTCGTGTGTGATGGTTGGAGAATCGGCTTCCCGCGCTACTTGCTCTCACGGCTTGCATTGACGAAAACATCCGTGAATGAAGCAGTAGCCTTGGTGCAAAGCGTTCATCGGGCCTCCTCCAGAAATCTCATCCTGCTCGATCAGACAGGGAAGAGTCTGGATCTGGAAACCGTCCCTACTCATACTGCCGCCATCGAAGCGGTAAATGGCTTACTCGCCCACTCCAATCATTTTGTTGCCGAGAGCATGGTAGGGGAAGAGCGCAAAACAGGGGAGGACCTGGAAAACTCCCGTGTTCGTCTGCAGCGTATGCGGACCCTGCTAGAGAGCAAGCATGGGCAGCTCGATGTAGAAGCCATGCAAGAGCTGTTGCGGGATCGTGAAACGGCTCCACACACCTTGTGTCGAATGCCAGGCGATTTTGGGGATTCCATCACATTTGCATCCGTGATCGCTGAACCGAGCAAAGGGAATCTGTGGATCGCGATCGGCCCGCCACACCAATACGAGTATAAGTGCTACAGCTTTTCATCATGAAACAGGAATCACGAGCACCATTCCATAGATATGAGGGGGAAAACAAATGAAACGATTATGGTCAGCCGTTTTGTTATCACTCACACTTGCTGTTTCAGCCTGTGGCAACACGTCCGATTCGACCGGAGCGGGAGCAGGGGGCGCGTCACAGGAACTGGTGGTGGCTTTCAGTACGGAACCGGTAACGTTGGACCCACAGGACACGAGTGACGGTATTTCCAACAATGCCAACGAGCTTCTCTATGACAAACTGGTCACGCTGGATAAAAACAACGAAATCGTTCCACAGCTGGCAAAGGAATGGACAACTTCGCCCGATGGCAAGAAAATCACCTTCAAGCTCCGTGAAGATGCGAAGTTCCAGGATGGTACGCCAGTCAATGCGGAAGCCGTCAAGTTTACGTTTGATCGCGTACTCAACAAAGAAAACAAGCTGGCCCGTTATTCGTTGTATGCGGAGTTCATTGATAAAGTAACGGTGGATAGTGAGTTTCAGGTGAGCTTTGATCTGAAATTCCCGTTTGGCCCAGCATTAATTTCGTTTGCTCATACGAACGGCGGTATTCATAGTCCGAAAAACGTGCAGGAAAAAGGAAAAGACGTGGGTAAATCCCCAGTCGGCTCTGGTCCTTACAAATTAAAGGAATGGACGCCAGGAACGAAGATGGTGTTTGAAGCGAATGAAGCCTATTGGGGCGGGGCACCGAAAATCAAGACCATTACCTTCAAGCCCGTAACGGAAAATTCCGCTCGTTCCATCATGCTGGAAACGGGTGAGGCCGACGTGATCGTGCCAGTCGTGACATCCGATGTGGAACGCCTCAAAGGAAATGACAAACTCAAGGTTATGATCGAGCCGAGCTCCCGCAATTTGTACATTTCCATCAATACCGCAAAGGCACCATTCGATAATGTCAAAGCTCGTCAAGCGCTGAACTACGCAGTGGACAAAGAGACGATCGTCAACAAGATCATGGCAGGCCAAGCCAAAGTGCTGGATGCAGCGTTTGGTGAAAAAATCTGGGGCCACACCTCAGTAGGGGCCTATCCATACGATCCAGAAAAGGCCAAGCAACTGCTTGCAGAAGCAGGCGTGAAACCAGGAACGACCATCAAGCTGTGGACACCAGAGGGCCGCTACCTCATGGACCGTCAAATCGCCGAGTATATCCAAGGCAATCTGCAAGAAGTAGGACTCAACGTCGTGTTCCAAAAATGGGAATGGGGCGCTTTTCAGGAAGCGATCAAGAGTCCAGATGCCGAGTTTAATCTGGCAGTCAACAGCTGGGGTGCCTCTACGAATGACGCGGACTGGGCTTTGCGACCGATTTTGAAAACAGGCGGCGCAAGCAATTACGCCAAATTCTCCAACCCGGCGCTGGATGACATGATTGACAAAGCGATGAAAGCCTCGAGTCAGGATGAACGCAAAAAGCTGTACAGCGAGGCATTGGCTCTGATCAAAGAAGAAGCACCGTGGATTTTCCTAGTGGAATACAAGCAGACCTCTGGCGTGCGCAATAACGTGGAGGGTGTGTACTCGTGGAGCAACGAGCGTCTGATCCTGCGTGACGCCGTCAAAAAATAAACAGGAAACAAGAGTGGGAAGGGGATAGGCGTCTATCCCCTGATCCTTTATTTTACTATCAGAAAGTATAAAAATTCTGAGGATGATAGTATAAGCGCAATTAAGGCTTCGTCCGCGCCAAGGCTTGGCAAAGCCAAGTTTTCTAATCGATTTGCGAAGGAGGCACCCAATTGCTCAGCTATATAATCAAACGCGTATTGCAGATGATCCCAACTTTGATCGGTGTATCCATCGCTACCTTTATTCTCATTCACTCCGTTCCGGGAGACCCGGCCCGAATGATCGCGGGAAATGAAGCGAGTGAAGAAGAGGTTGCTCTTGTTCGTGACCGCCTGGGGTTAAACGAACCGTTGCACGTCCAGTACGGAGAGTATGTGATGGGGCTGGCAAAGGGCGATCTCGGAACATCGCTGCGTTCGGACCGCCCTGTTTTGGATGAAATCGTTTCCCGATTCCCGACCACCATTTTGCTCACCTTTATCTCCGTGATCATCATGATCATTGTCGGACTTTTAGCCGGAATCTTATCAGCGACGAAGCCCAATAGCAAAAGGGATAACGCAACCATGATGTTTTCGCTGTTTGGTATTTCCATGCCGATTTTTTGGCTCGGATTGATGCTCATCTTAATCTTCTCGTATTACTTGCAGGTGCTGCCGTCCGGCGGTAATGACAGCTTTAAATACTTCATCCTTCCTGCTGTGGCGCTCGGTCTGTCTTCCTCGGCTATTTTAGCCCGATTGTCCCGCTCCAGCATTCTGGAGGTCATCCATCAAGACTTTGTTCGTACAGCGAGAGCCAAGGGTGTCAAAGAAAAGTGGGTGATCTACAAGCACACGCTGAAAAACGCGCTCATTCCGATCATTACGATCGTGGGACTGGAATTTGGTCATCTATTGGGAGGAGCCGTACTGACAGAAACGGTATTTTCCATGAACGGTATTGGGAGATTCATTATCCAGTCCATCCAATTCCGGGATTACCCAGCAATCCAGGGCAGCATTCTGTTTGTTGCCACGATCTTTGTCATCGTCAATTTGATCGTTGACCTTTGTTACAGTCTCGTAGATCCCAGAGTCAGATACGATTAGAGAGGAGCAAATTCATGAGTCAGACAGAAGTCGTAGTCCCACCAGCGGACAACCTTTCGATCGAAACAACGTACACAGCTCGTTCCCCGTGGAGAATGATTGTGAATCGTTTCAAAAAGAACAGGCGGGCAATGGCAGGACTGTGGATGGTGCTCGTATTTCTCGTGGTCGCCATCTTTGCTCCGTGGATCGCTCCTCATGATCCGTTCGAGCAAAATATGCAGGTGATGCTGGAATCTCCTTCGATTCATTATTTCTTCGGTACAGACGAATTCGGGCGCGATATTTTTTCGCGAGTCATTTATGGCGCACAGATCTCCCTCATGATCGGAATCGTAGGCGTGTTGATCTCGATTGTTTTTGGCGTGGCTCTAGGGACCATCTCGGGCTATTTCGGTGGATTCGTGGATTCGCTGGTGATGCGGATCATGGATATTTTCATGGCATTTCCTAGCTTTCTCTTGGCATTGGCGATTGTCAGTGTACTTGGTCCGGGCATGATCAACGTCATGATTGCCATCGGTATTTTTTCTGTTCCGACCTTTGCCCGCATTTCACGCAGCTCGGTCATTTCGATCAAAAACAAGGAGTACATCGAAGCTGCCAGAGCGATGGGAGGCACCCATTTGTTCATCATCTGGAAGCACATTCTGCCCAACAGTATCGCGCCGATTATCGTGTTATCTACGATGCGGATCGCGACTGCGATTTTGACGGCTGCGGGTCTCAGCTTTTTAGGGATGGGAGCTCAGCCCCCTACACCCGAATGGGGAGCCATGCTAAGCACAGGAAGAGAATATTTGCGGACAGCCCCGCACGTGAGCACGATCCCCGGTTTGGCCATTATGTTTATGGTTCTGGCTTTCAACATGCTAGGGGACGGCTTGCGTGATGCTCTCGACCCCAAGATGAAGCTGTGACAAAGGGAGGCACCGACTTGAAGAACAAACTGCTCGAAATCAAAGGCTTGAAAACCTATTTTTATACAGATGATGGCGTTGTCCCTGCGGTCGATGGAGTGGACATCTCGATCTACGAAGGGGAAACGGTAGGGATCGTTGGGGAGTCTGGTTGCGGGAAAAGCGTTACCTCTCTGACGACGATGCGCCTGACACCAGGTAGAGTCGTCGAAGGCTCCATTACCTTTCAGCAAAAGGACATTTTGGCTCTGAGTGACGAGGAGATGAGAGAACTCCGTGGCAACGAAATGGCCATGATTTTTCAGGAGCCGATGACCTCGCTTAATCCGGTATTTACAATTGGGCAGCAGATTGGAGAAGCCGTCGAGATCCATATGAAAGTAAGCAAACAGATGGCTCGTGAGCGATCAATCGAAATGCTCAAGCGAGTAGGGATTCCTCGGCCGGAGCAAATCGTGGACGAATATCCCCATCAGCTATCGGGAGGTATGAGGCAGCGGGTCATGATCGCTATGGCGATGGCCTGTAATCCAAAGCTGTTGATTGCAGACGAACCGACGACTGCTCTGGACGTGACGATCCAGGCGCAGATTCTGGACCTGATGAGGGATTTGAAAGAAAAGCAGGGCACTGCGATCATGATGATTACGCATGATTTGGGTGTCGTGGCTGAAATGTGTGATCGAGTGATCGTGATGTACGCAGGAAAAGTCGTGGAAGAAGCGGACGTCGTCACCCTGTTTACCAAACCGCAGCACCCGTACACGCAAGGACTGATGAAATCGATTCCGAGCCTGGAGTCAGCCGAAAGAAGACTGTATTCCATCAAAGGGAATGTCCCCATCCCAGGTACCATTCGCGATGGCTGCAGCTTTGCTCCCCGATGTGAATTCGCAACGGAGTTGTGTCGGCAAAAAGCTCCCCGTTTGGTTGAAGTGGAGCAAGGGCATTTGAGCAGATGCTGGCTCCATGTAAATGATAGGGAGGACACGCGACATGAAACAGCCGTTGGTTGAGATCAAAAACTTGAAGAAGTACTTTCCCATCCGAAAAGGAATGTTCAAAAAAACAGTCGGCCATGTCAAGGCAGTAGACGGTCTCGACTTTACGATATTCAAAGGAGAAACGCTCGGCTTGGTGGGAGAAAGTGGCTGTGGGAAATCCACGACGGGGCGAACCATCCTGCAGCTGCTTTCGCCGACAGAAGGGGAAGTCCTGTACGAAGGGAAAAACCTGCTGGACATGAAGGGCGCGGAAATGCGAAAGCTGCGCAAAGATTTGCAAATGGTATTTCAAGATCCGTATGCCTCGCTCGATCCAAGGCTGACAGTAGGGGAGCTGATTGCAGAGCCGCTGCAGATTCATCAGCTCTATCAGGGTAAAGAAAGGGACCGGCGGGTGGATGAACTTCTCCAGGTCGTCGGCTTGCACAGCTACCACGCCAAGCGCTATGCCCATGAATTTAGCGGGGGGCAACGGCAACGAATCGGGATCGCACGAGCTCTGGCTCTCAACCCAAAACTGATTGTAGCAGACGAGCCGGTATCTGCCCTGGATGTTTCCATTCAGTCTCAGGTGATCAATCTACTACAAGATTTGCAGGAACAGTTTGAATTGACCTACCTGTTCATCGCCCATGATTTGAGTGTAGTAAAGCATATTAGTGACCGCGTCGGCGTGATGTACCTGGGTAGAATCGTAGAGCTGGCAGACAAAAACGATCTGTACGATTCTCCCATGCATCCGTATACCAAAGCACTGCTTTCGGCTGTCCCTGTACCCAACCCGTTGATCAAAAAAGAGAGAATCGTTTTGCAGGGAGATGTGCCCAGCCCAGCCAATCCGCCGTCTGGCTGCACCTTTCATCCCCGCTGTAGCGAATGCATGGATATTTGCAGGACGGAAAAGCCTGCGTTCCAGGAAGTCAACGGACGCTACGTGGCATGCCATTTATACAGCTAAAAAGAATGACAGACGGAGGTAGGAAGTGTGAATACGACAAAAGAAAAACTATATAGAACAGTAGACGACTTGAGAGAGACCATTCTTGCCATCAACGATTTCATTCATGACCACCCTGAATTGGGAAACGAGGAATTCCAAGCGGTTGAACTTTTGACCCATACATTGGCGAATCACGGCTTTCAGGTAGAAACAGGGCTAGCAGGATTAGAAACGGCATTTTCCGCCATCTATCAAAATAGGCAGGGCGGGCCTGTCATCGGTTTATTATGTGAATACGATGCACTAGAAGGACTAGGACATGGCTGCGGCCACAATCTGCAAGCGGCTTCCATCACGGGTGCAGCAATCGCGCTGGCTCGGAATTTAGGGGACATACCGGCTACGATAGCCGTCTATGGTACACCAGCCGAGGAGACGACGAGTGGAAAGCTGCCTATGATCAAAGCAGGCGTTTTCGATCAGTTGGATGTAGCGCTCATGATGCATGGGGGAGACCGTACGACAGTAGATGGGAAATCACTGGCGATGAACATGGTTGAATTTGTTTTTGAAGGAAAGGCGGCCCACGCAGCGGTTGCTCCGGAAAAAGGAATCAGCGCGCTGGATGGAGTCCTCATGATGTTCAATGCGATTGAATACTTACGAGAGCATGTGCGGACGGACGTACGCATTCACGGTGTGATTACCGATGGGGGAGTCGTGCCGAACATTGTCCCTGATCGCGCAGCAGCTCAGTTTTACATCCGTGCAGCGGATCGCCCTTATCTGGACACGGTGGTGGAGCGGGTATATAATGCAGCACGTGGAGCTGCCCTCGCTACGGGAACACAGCTGTCGATCAATGAATTGAAGACGTGTGAAAATAAAATCAATGTGGAAACCTTGAACAAATTAATGCTGGAAAATGCGAGAGAGGCAGGGATCCAGGAAATATCTCCTCCTCGAACAAGCACGGGCTCCACCGATTTCGCCAATGTTACCTACCGAATCCCAGGGGCGTGCTTGCGTGTGCAGTTTGTCCCCTTCGGAACTTCCAGCCATTCAAAGGAATGGGTGGCTGCAGGATTGAGCGACGAGGGCCATGCAGCCGTGCTGTTGGCGGCAAAATCTTTAGCAGGTGTCGGGTATGACTTGATCGTCGACCCATCCGTCTTGTCCGAGATCAAAGAAGATTTCCACAAAGCGAAAGAAGCACTGTTCGTATCATAGAATAAGTACCGTACAGGTTTTGTCTCATGTTTCCACAAACGTTAGGGGATGTACCCGATGAGCTGGAAAAGAAATGCGCGAATCCTCTGGATCTGCAATTTTATCATCTCGGGTTCGATGAGTATGATCATGCCATTCCTCCCGCTGTTTTTGATGGATATGGGAGTACCTCATGGAAAAGAAGTCAGTATGTGGACCGGGATGATCTTCTCGGCCACTTTTTTATCCGCAGCCATTATGGCGCCGTTGTGGGGAGCCTTTGCAGACAAATATGGGCAAAAGGCAAATCTAGTGCGAGCAGGCATTGGGATGGGGATCATCAATCTTTTGATGTTCTTCAGCTCGACGCCTTTATACTTGTTGGCCCTGCGGTTTGTGTACGGTTTTTTCTCCGGATTTATTACGGTCTCTTACTCCTATTTATCGAAAACGACACCAAGGGAAGATCTCGGAAAAGCGCTAGGGTTTCTGTATACAGGTGGCATGAGCGGGGGGATCATTGGACCGTTGTTCGGAGGAGCGCTGTCTGATTGGTTTGGCTATCATACAGTATTTGCTGTCACCGGAGGAATGATGATCGTGACCGTTTTGCTGGTCAAATGGTTCCTGCCGCCTGACAGGATAGAAGCAGCCCCTGGGGATATGCAAACAGGCTCTTTTCGCCAAGTATTCGCAAACCCCAATTTGACCATCCTGTTTTTTGCGACATTTGCCATTCAGACGGCCACGATGAGTACCAACTCGATGATGTCCATCTTCGTCAAATCAATCGTGGGTGAAGTCAATAACCTGGCATTTCTCGCAGGTCTGGTCACTTCGATTACGGGCGTGGCAAACATCATCGGTTCGCCTTTGCTCGGACGCTTGGGAGATCATTTCGGACAGAGCAAGGTGCTCCCCATCATCATGTTCTGCACGGGATTGGTCATCCTGCCACAGCTGTGGACGAATTCCATCTATCCCTTGTACGCGTGGAGGTTCTGTCACGGACTCCTGCTGGGAGGAATGCTGCCTTCTATTCAGACGTTGATCAAAAAACGGTCTGCCGACTTCATTTCTGGAAGAGCGTTCGGAGTCAATTCCAGCTTTCAATTTCTGGGCAATCTGATGGGACCGTTGATCGGTGGGTTTATTGCGGCACAGTTTTCTGTATCCTATGTATTTGTTTTTGCCGGTGTCGTCCTCATGGTAGGAGCTGTCATCGTGAAATGGAGAATCCCGTTGCGAGAGAGCAAAAAAGCAGCGTGAGAAAGCCTCATCCGCCAAGGAGGGAGGCTTTTTTTTTGTCGCTTATTTTCTGGCAAATGAAAAAATGAGTTGTGTTTTTGAAGCGCCATACGCTATAGTAAAAACATAAAATTTAATAAATGATAATCAATTATCAAATATTGATAATGGTACATGATTCTTTCATGTGCTAATCTGTTAGGAGGGATATTTCTAGAAGAAAGAAGGATAAGCATACCGATGAGCGCTGAGAAAACATTAGACATTTTGGATTTATTCGATTTTGACACTAGAGCGTTGAGCGTTCCGCAGATCGCTGATCAATTGGGTCAGCCCCAAAGCTCCGTTTACCGTCACTTGCGCCTGCTCAAAGAAAAGGGTTACGTCATGGAAGCTGCCAATGGCTACTACAGCCTGGGATACCGCTTTTTAAAACTGGCGAAAATCGTTCGTTTGGACATGAACATATCTGCCATTGCCCAACCCGTCATGAGACAGCTGACCAAAGAAACAGGGGAAACTTCGATTTTGTTGGTGCACTCCAATCTGCAAGCTGTTTGTCTCGAAGCAGTTCCCTCTCACCAACCGATCAAGGTTTCATCCGAGCAAGGACAAATTGTCCCGTTATACGGTGGAGCTTCTTCCAAGGCTTTGCTGGCTTATTTGGGAGAAGAAGTCCTCGAAGGCTTGTTTACCGAGGGACATATCCGCAAACATACGGAACAGACCATCACGGACCTGGCTAGTCTGAGAGCAGACCTCGATGACATTCGTGACAGGGGCTATGCATTCTCTGACGGAGAAATCGATGAAGGGGTAGTGTCCTACGGTGTACCTATTCTTGATTCCAATGAGCAGGTAGCTGCATCTTTGAGTATTGCCGGACCACGCGACCGCATGCTCGAAAAGGACGGAGCAGAACTGGTTGCCCATTTGAAATCAGCAGCGGAGTCGATCCAGCGCTATCTGTAAAGATAGGTGGGAGACGAAATGGAAAAGTACGATTTGGTAGTACGAGGAAAGATTGTTGGCGAAGATCGCGTGATACAGGGACAGATCGGGGTAAAGGATGGGAAAATCGCAACCATCCAGCCTATGGAAGCGGAACTACATGGAGACAAAGTGCTCGATTTTGAAAACGCTTATGTTTTCCCAGGCACCATCGATGTGCACGTTCACTGTTTCAGCAACCCAAAAGAGGGTTTCATTCCCACAAGCATGTCCGCGGCAGCAGGTGGCATCACGACTTTTTTAGACATGCCCTACGACCTGCCGAATCCCATTTCCAATGTAGAAATCTTTGAAAAAAAGGTGCAACAGCTCGAACAAGAAGCCGTGGTAGACATTTGCTTGTGGGGAACGATCGCCAAAACAGGCGGGACCGAGCAGATCATTCCACTAGCCGAAGCAGGCGCCGTTGCTTTTAAAATGTCTACCTTTGAAACGGATGCGTATCGCTTTCCACGCATTCCTGATCCCGAGATCCTCAAGGCGATGCAGCTGATTGAACAGACTGGCTTGCGGGCAGCCTTCCACTCGGAAAACGACGAAATAATCGTAGACATGATCGATGAATATAAGCAGGCAAATAAGGTGTATCCAAAGGCGCATAACGAGACCAGACCGCCCCTCACTGAGACGAGTGCCGTGCTCAAGCTGATGGAGTTCGCGTATTGGACAGGCGTAAAGCTGCACATTGTACACGTAAGCCATCCGCGGACGATTGATTTGATTCAACTGTTCAAACAGCAAGGTGTACAGGTAACAGCAGAAACTTGCTATCCTTACTTACTACTCGATGTAAGCGCTTTAGATAAGTTCGGTCCGAGAGCGAAAAACAACCCGCCGCTTCGTCAGCCAGATGAAGTAGCAGGATTGTGGAAGCACATTGAGCGTGGAAACATCGATCTGGTTTCCTCCGACCACGCACCATGGGGCCTGGAACATAAGGAACCTGGCAACGATAATATCTTTCTATCCGCTTCCGGGATGCCTGGCGTCGAGATCATGACTCCGCTCATGTTTGATGCAACCGTAGCGAAAGGGAAATGTACTCCGATTCAGTTTGCCAAGATTATGGCGCAGCATCCAGCCGAAGTATTTTCTATCCCTGGAAAAGGTAAAATTGCCGTCGGGTATGATGCCGACTTTGCTGTCATCGATCCCGAGGCGAAGTGGGTAATCGATGAGAACCAATTCCATTCCAACTCTAAACTGACACCATTTCACGGCAAAGAAGTGCAAGGAAAGATCATTCAAACCATTGTCCGTGGCACGACCGTTTACGATGGCACCGATGTAACCGTCAAGCCTGGTTTCGGAAAATTTGTAGCTGGTGCTGCTGCGAAACAATGATTAGCAATGAAAAGCCTTGTCTGGGGGGAGCCGAATATGCAAGATCTTAGGATTAATTTAGATCGTGTGAAGAAAAACTTACAGACCGTAGGATTAGTAGCAAATTCAGGTCAAAGGGGATATACAAGACTCGCTTATTCTCAAGAAGAAAAGAAAGCACTTCATTGGCTCAAGAGGGAGTTGTCACAGCTTCCTGTAACCGTTTGCGAAGACAATATAGGCAACGTATTTGGCAGATGGGGTGATGTAAATCGACCCGCTATCGCATTCGGTTCTCACCTTGATACCGTTCCTGAAGGAGGTCTTTTTGATGGAGCATTAGGTGTCATCATTGGGCTTGAGTGTCTGCACACCTTGATTGAAAATCAATATAAACCCGAAGTACCACTGGAATTAATTTGTTTTGTAGGGGAAGAAGCCAATCCTCTTGGAGGGACTTTTGGAAGTCGGGCAGTAACCGGTTTGCTTGAGTATTCAAAAGAACTGGAATTGAAGTTGAAAAAAGTCGGCTATACATGGGAGGATGTTGTCGCCTCGAAACGAACGAGCAACGACTATCGCTGTTTCCTTGAGTTGCACATAGAGCAGGGGGGTGTACTCGAAACAAACGACAAAAAAATAGGTGTCGTAACATCTATTGCAGGAATACGAAGACTATTTGTTCAGGTACATGGTCGGGCTAGCCATTCAGGAACAACGCCGATGTCTCTTAGAAAAGATGCTTTGGTGGATGCATCCAGACTGGTCCAAAAAGTAAATGAGCTTGCCGTACAAGCGAAAGGCGATATTGTAGCAACTGTTGGTGAACTATCTGTTTTTCCAAATCTCGCAAATGTTGTGCCGGGAGAAGCAGAACTGATGATTGAAATTCGCGGCAGTAAGCTAGACGAAATGATGACCTTGGAAAGGTCCATTCGAGATTGGATCGACAAAAATATGGACGCCGAAATATCGGTAGCTGTGCAAAAGGATCCAAGCCAAATATCCGATACGATCCAATCATGTATCGAGGAGATTTGTCGCAGCTCACATATTCCTAGTCAATCTATGTTCAGCGGAGCCAACCATGATGCGAATGCAATGAACACAATAACGGATGTTGGGATGATTTTTGTACCAAGCAAGGATGGTATTAGTCACCATCCGGACGAATTTACATCATGGGAGGACATTGAGGTTGGGGGAAATGTTATGTTAAAAACGCTCCAGAGTTTGACTAGGAAGTACACGTGATAGTTTATAGATCCTCATTTTCGGACTTGGTAAAAAACTACAAAGAGGTTCTCTCTTTCCTGAGGTGGGTAAAATGAGCCGTCAAAAATTTGCAAAGTTGAGCTTCCCCAACGGATTTGTCATCTTATTCTTGATCATTCTGATTACCTGGATAGCGACATATATCATCCCTGCCGGTGAATATGCGAGTAAAGTCGTGAATGGAAAAACAGTGATTCAACCTGATAGTTTTCGGTTTATTGAATCGACCAATGTTGGATTTTTTGATGCCTTGAAAGCTATTCCAAAAGGCATTGCAGATGCAGCCACGTTAATTGTCATGATATTTATCATCGGCGGCGCCATTCGGATTTTTGATGGATCCGGCGCAATCAAGGCAGCAATCTACCGAGTGTCGGATGCAATTGGACGGGAAAAAAGCGAATGGTTGCTAGCCGTTTTAATGTTGTTTTTTGGTTTTCTTGGTGGATTTCCAGCGATGCTGGAATCGGCTATTCCCTTTGCGCCAATCACGATGGGGATTGCATTGTCGCTAGGATATGACAGAGTAGTTGGCATGTCTGTGCTCTTTCTCCCTCTTATTGCCGGATGGTCATCAGGCCCGACTAATGCCTTTTCAGTAGGAGTAGGCCAAACAATAGCTGAACTGCCTTTATTCTCTGGATTTGGCTACCGATTCTTCATTTTCCTTGTTTTTATGGCGATCACGATCTTCTTTGTTCTTCGTTACGCTAAAAAAGTAAGATTAGATCCTACCGCCAGCCTTGTATTTGAATCCAGTTCCCATTCGGAATATGAACTGGAAGAGGAAAAGGAAAAGGTCCCATTCACCAAACGTCATGCAGGTGTCCTTATCACTCTACTGGGTATCATAGCAGTTGTTTTATACGGTACATTTAATTGGAACTGGGGTTTAGTGGAGATGTCTGTTGCCTATTTGCTCGGAGGGATCATTGCGGGCATCCTGGCAGGTTACAATGCAAATAAAATTTCTGAAGAGTTATTGGAAGGCGGAAAGTTAATATTTGTTGCCGCTATGGCAATAGGACTAGCCCGGGCAATCCCTATCATTTTAGAACTGGGGAAGGTGAAAGATACCGTTATCTCAGGATTCGCTACTATTTTACAAGGCTTACCGGAGACGCTTACTGCTATTTGCATGTTTTTTGCCCAAACCTTAATCAACCTATTTATCCCGTCCAGCAGTGGGCAAGCCATGGCGACATTGCCGATCATGCTGCCCCTTTCCGATATCGTAGGGCTGAGTAGACAAATAGCCATCTTGACCTTTCAGCTAGGGGATGGCCTCACACACATGTGGTTCCCGACAGCTGGAGCTTTAATCGCGTTACTCGCGTTCTCTAAAATTTCTTACGGAAAATGGCTGAAATTTAGTACTCCTTACTTGGCAGCTATGTGGTTGGCATCGATTTTATTAATTACGGGTGCAGTTTTTATTGATTTCCAATAAAACATAACAACTAAGACAGGTGGAAAATATGAAAATTGTGGTTGGGATATCCGGCGCAAGTGGTGCAATCTATGGGATTAAAACGCTAGAAGTATTGCATCAACTGGGAATTGAGAGTCACGTTGTCATAAGCAATGCAGCAGAAAAGACCATTCAACACGAGACTTCCTATACGATCGATCAGGTGCAGCAATTAGCCACGCAATTGTATAGTCAGGAGGATATTGGCGCTGCGATTTCGAGTGGTTCGTTTAAGGTTGACGGGATGATTGTCGCGCCATGCTCAATCAAAACGTTATCGGCTATTGCGAATAGCTACAACGATGAACTGATCACTCGTGCTGCAGATGTTCAGCTAAAGGAACGAAGGAAACTGGTATTAATGGTAAGAGAAACACCGTTAAATTTGAGTCATTTAAGACATATGACCCTAATTACAGAAATGGGCGGGGTGATCCTGCCCCCAGTTCCCTCCTTTTATCATAAACCGAAAGATTTAGATGATATAGTTAGCCAAAGCGTTGGAAAAGCTCTTGATCAATTTGGCATAGACGCCAAACTTTTCGATAGATGGAAGGGCATGAACTGACATTTTGCCCAAGAGAATGAATAATCAGGAGGGGTATCAATGACAGCCATCGGACAAGACATGAGATCGGCTCTAGAAATATTGCAAAGAGAAAATCGAATAACCCGTGTTGAAGGAAGTGTGGATACGAATTTTGAACTCGCAGCTGTTCTTGCTCAATGTCCTGGCAGATCAGCCGTAATTTTTGAGAACGTAGAAGGTTACTCTGTTCCTGTTGTGGGGAATCTGGTGGATCGTAAAAATTTCGCCCTAAGCTGCGGGATTGATACAAGTCTAGAAGCATCCCTGAATTATATTAATAAGGGAATAGAAAATCCCATTACCCCTCTAGTAGTTGAAGAGGCACCTTGTCGCGAACAAATAATTACAGAGAACGTTGATGTATTGAAAACAATTCCGTGTACCACCTTTTTTGAAAAGGAAGCGGGGCGATACATCAGCGCTGGAATTATTATTGCAAAAGACCCTGAAACCGGGAAGAGAAACGTGTCCATGAACCGCCTGTTGTTACTTGGACCAGACAAGCTGATGATCGGCATGTCGCCCAGTCATCACTTGCATCATTTGAAGGAAAAGGCGCAAAAGATCGGAAAAGCTCTTGAAGTCTCTATTGCGATCGGTAATCATCCCGCTGTTTTGGTAGCTGCGAATGCCTACGTAGATTTGGGTTTTGATGAGTTCGAAATTGCAGGTGGAATGTTTGGAGAGCCGCTGAAATTGTCAAAAGGAGTAACCGTTGATGTGGAAGCTCCAGCTGGTGCCGAAATCGTGATTGAGGCTGAATTCATCCCGGATGAGTTATACGAAGAGGGATTAGTATCGGAATTTCACGGGATGTATGTAGATTACGGGAAAAGCCCTGTACTGCGTGTAAAAGGCATTACACACCGAAATAATCCTTATTACCAGGTGATATTGCCAGGAAGATACCATGAGCATTTTATCATTGGCGCTATGGCGATTGAAACAACTGCATTACGGAATATACGCACAGCAGTGCCTGGGGTCAAGAATGCCTATATAACAGAAGGAGGGATGGGACGGAGCCATCTTGTTGTCTCCCTCTCAAATCCTCGACCTGGTGAGGGACAAAAAGCGGTGTTTGCTGCATTTGCCCACTGCAATTTGATTAAACAAGTTACGGTTGTTAATGATGATATTAATATTGATGACCCGGTTGATGTGGAATGGGCTATTGCTGCACGGATGAAGGCTGATCAGGATATTTTCATTATTCCGAGAGTTAGAACAGACCGAGCAGAAGCTCTAGTGAAAGAAGGAACAGTAGCAAAAATAGGAATTATAGCACTGAGGGACGCGAATGCGTTACCGAAAGCAGAAATTCCTGAAGAGGTTATGAAAAATGTGCAGGATCAGTGGGATAAATATAAAATAACTCGACTCTCGTAAAATCATTCTCAAAGAGGCTCTAATGGACAAACGGGTAGCGTACGTCGTTCGTGTTCCTTGCTTCCCCTTTCAACACCTATTTGACAGGTCAAATTCTTATGGTTGATGGTGGTCTGACGAAATTGGTCTAATTCTCCTCCGGTAAGCGGGACGGTTATTGATCGCATGGTCTCGGTGGGACAACTGGTCAGTCCTGGCACTCCCGACAAACGGTAGGCAAAGTGGAGAAAATCTATCCTTTTACCAAGCAGAAAAGACGGGTGGGAGCAATGTCTCCACCCGTCTTTTCTGCTTGTAGCCATGCTCGTTATGAGCTGGCCACGATCTCGCATTCGTTACCCGAGGCGTGCCATACCCATCACTTTTTCCACGCGATGCAGTACCTTGTTGGCCGTTTCGCTCGCCTTCTCGGCACCTTTGGTGAGGATATCGTCCAGCTCGGAAGTCTGGACCAGCTGCGTGTAGCGCTCTTGGATCGGACGCAGTGTCTCTACCACGACCTCTGCCAAGTCGCCTTTAAATGCACCGTAGCCTTTTCCTTCGTACATCGACTCGATCTCTTCCAGCGTTTTTCCGGAGCAGAGGGAGTAGATGGTCATCAGGTTGGAGACGGCAGGCTTTTCCGCTTTGTCGTAGCGAACAGCGCTATCGGAGTCGGTCTGTGCACGTTTGATCTTTTTGGTGATCGTATCCGGGTCATCCAGCATGGAAATAAAGCCGCCCTGATTGGAATCGGACTTGCTCATTTTCTTCGTGCCCTCTTGCAGAGACATGATGCGCGCGCCTGCTTCCGGCAAACGAATTTCTGGAATCTTGAAGACTTCGCTATAACGACTGTTGAAGCGAGTAGCCAGGTCGCGGGTCAGCTCCAGATGTTGTTTTTGGTCTTCCCCTACCGGTACGAAGTCCGTGTCGTACAGCAAGATGTCTGCTGCCATCAGTGGAGGATAGGCCAAGAGACCACCTGGGATGGATTCGCCGCGTCCGTCGGATTTGTCCTTAAATTGAGTCATGCGCTCCAGCTCACCAAGATAGGAGGTGCAGAGCATGATCCAGCCCAGCTTCGCGTGAGCAGGGACTTCCGATTGGATGAACAAGGTCACCTTTTCAGGATCGAGACCGACTGCCAAATACAGGGCTGCCAGACGACGGATGTTTTCGCGCAGGACAGCAGGGGCTTGAGGGACCGTGATCGCATGCTGGTCGACGATGCAGTAGAAACAGTTGAATTCATCCTGCAGCGGAACGAAATGCTTCATGGCTCCCAAGTAGTTGCCCAAGGTCAAAATACCGCTGGGCTGAATGCCGGAAAAAATGGTTTTCATGTGGATGATGCTCCTTTCGATAATCAATATGGCTGGGAAAAAGCCTTAGACAAATACAAAAAAGGTCCATCCGCCCTGGATAGGGACGAATGAACCGTGGTGCCACCCTTGTTATTTCACGCATGAAAAAAGGCATGCGCAAAATCTCTTGTTCCGTACCAATGATACGGTGTCCGATGATAACGTACGGACGTAACGCCAGAGCCTACTGTCGCCCAAAAGCGGGTTCGGTCTGGAGCTCGGAAGCCCATTCAACATCCACTCGACACTGATTCGCACCAACCATCAGCTCTCTGAAGTCTCATCAAATGCCTACTCTTCTTCCTCATTGCCATCAAATGTTACCCTTTGAGCAATCATTTTACCGAGTGAATGTAAAAAAAGCAAGGGGCTACTTTATCGGATTGGACAGTTCGTGAGCAGACCAGCCAAAACATAATCCAGATCCCGTTTCCACACACTCGCAAATTTGCTATCGTAAGAGAAACACCGGATGAAAGAGGGGCACGCATTGAAGCTGCGACTGGGAATCTTGGGTGCGGACGACTCCTTGGCAATCATCGAGTCGGTTACGCGAGAATTTGCGGAATTGGAATGTTTGAAGATCGTCTACTGGAAAGAAGAAGACATTTTTGATTTGATAGAGCCACACATTCACGACGCCGATCTGTGGCTGTTTTCCGGCAAGGTGCCGTACACGATGGTGAGGGATTGGGGAAAAATTACGGTGCCAATGGCCTATGTTCCGCATATGGGAGCGAGCTTGTATCGGACGTTGCTTCATCTGTCCCACCAGTGTGGGATATTGGTCCACGAGCTCAGCTTTGACACGTTTTCTGCGGAGGAGCTGAATCTTTTTCTGGAGGAAGCCGGAATCGAGGGCGGGTACACCTGGCTCAAGCATTACGATGGAGCGATCTCGGCGGAGGAGTTGGCCGATTACCACGAAAAGCTGTGGAAAGAAGGCAAGACCAAGGCAGCGGTCACTTGCTTGCGGACAGCGGATTTGGAGCTTCAGGCACGCGGGGTTCCCGTGCATCGAGTGCTACCGACGAGAGCAGGGGTGCTCTCCATGATTCACATGCTGCTGCGCACGCAAGAGATGCTTCATTTCAAAGACACGCAAATTGCTGTGCAGATGATGGAAATCGATCCGTTTCGCGAGCTTGCAGGAGGCACGTTTGCGACCGACGAGTGGCAAAATGCGGAGATCAAGACGATGGAAAAGCTGCTTCGCTACGCCAAGCATTTGCAAGGCTCACTGAAAACGGCAGGACCTGGTCGCTATGCGATCTTTACGACCCGTGGCAGCTTGCACAACGTGACGAGCGATTATTCGACCGTACCTGATCTGGAGGAAGCTTTTGGGATTCGAGCGGACTGGGTCACCTGCGGCATCGGGATTGGCAAAACTGCCTATGAAGCGGAAATACATGCAGGAACGGCTTTGCTGCACGCCAAGGAGCGCGGGCCAGCCAATTGGATGGTTTTCTTTGATGACAAAAGCATCGTGGGACCTCTCGGTAGCAAGGAACAGATCTCTTATAGCAGTGCGTCCACTCGTCGGCTGCAGAAGGTCAGCCAACAAACCTCACTGAGCGTACTTACGCTATCCAAGCTCGATTCGATCCTCAAAAAACGAGCATCTCAGGAGATCAATGCGCACGAACTGGCACAGTACATGCAGATTTTGCCACGAAGTGCACGCCGCATATTGATCGAGCTGGAAACCAAGGGACTGGCGCAGGTGGTGGGCGAAGAGAGTCCGAATCCACGCGGACGTCCGCGAAAGGTGTATCGAATCTTCATGTAAATCGAACCGCTTTGCTCCTCCTTTCGTTACCTTGTGTGAAAAGACGAACTCAAGGAGGAACACATGAAAAAAACCGTAACCATTGCAGCCATGCTTTCGATCTTACTTTTGGCCACCACAGCAAATGGATATGCCCAATCCGCCCAGAACGATGCTCCGACAGCAGGGACGAGTACCACGAAAAAGGAAGAGGTGGTTTACGTCTATGGCCCAGGAGGTCCGCTGGGGCCGATCAAGGAGCTGGCAGAGCGTTTTTCTAAAACGAACAAGCTGAAGGTGGAAGTGACGGCTGGCCCAGAAGCCAACTGGGTCGAGAAAGCCAAGAAGGATGCTGACGTCGTTTTCGGCGGGTCGGAGTATATGCTGCAGGAGATGGTGCACAAATACCCCGGTCTGATTGACGAAAAAACGCGAACCAGCTTGTACCCGCGAGCTGCTGGCATCCTCGTCCGCAAAGGCAATCCGAAGAAAATCCAAGGATTGCAGGACCTGAGCAAGCCCGGCATCAAAATCATTGACGTGAACGGAGCGGGGCAGCTCGGTTTGTGGGAAGATCTTGCTGGCCGTCAAGGACTGATCCCAGACCTGCAACAGAACATTACTACCTCTGTCAAAAGCAGTGCGGATGCAATTGCTCTCTGGAAAAGCAATTCGGAGCTGGATGCTTGGATAACTTATGAGTCCTGGCACTATCGTTTGACGGACGAAACAGACCTCATCCGTTTGCCGGAATCAGACAAGCTCTACCGTGGCACACCAATCGCCGTCACTCAGACAACGGATAATAAGAAAACAGCCCAACAGTTTATCGCATATCTGAAAACCGAAGAAGCGCATCAGGTTTTTCAAAAATGGGGCTGGAAGTAGGAAGGAATACGCCTTGGCCAATAACTGGCCGGGCGTTTTTCCTTTTCAAAATAGACAGACTACTATACAATTAAAGGACATAACCGTAATTCAACCGTTATTGGTTGGCTTTCGATAGAGGAGGTGTTTTACCATGATCAACGCAGAACGTCTGTGGGACCGATTAATGCAGCTTGGCGCTATCGGTACCCAGGAAGTCGGAGGGATCACGCGACTGTCTTTTTCTCCGGAAGAACGAGCAGCCAAAGATCTAGTCACGGGCTTTATGAAAGAAGCGGGACTCACGGTGCGAGAAGACGAGGTCGGCAACCTGATCGGTCGAAAAGAAGGGAAAAATCCGAACGCACCAGTCGTTCTCGTCGGCTCCCATCTGGATTCGGTTCCAAGTGGCGGCAATTTCGATGGACCTCTGGGTGTGCTGTCAGGTGTTGAAGCGCTACAAACGATGAATGAACAAGGCGTAGAGACGGAGCATCCCATCGAGGTCATTGCGTTTACGGACGAGGAAGGGACGCGTTTTGGGTACGGCATGATCGGCAGCCGAGGGATCGCTGGATTGTTGCAGCGTGACGAGCTCGATTGTCGGGACGAGGCGGGAATATCCATTGCAGAAGCGATGACGAACAGCGGCCTTGATCCAGCACAAATCGGCAATGCAGCAAGAGAGCCAGGCAGTGTAAAGGCGTACGTCGAGCTACATATCGAACAAGGAAAAGTGCTGGAAAGCCGTGGCTTGTCAGTTGGTGTCGTGAGTGGGGTAGCAGGACCTCTGTGGCTGAAGTTTGTGCTGGAAGGTGAAGCAGGCCATGCAGGTGCGACCCCGATGACGATGCGGCGCGACCCATTAGCAGCAGCAGCGGAAGTCATGCTGGTAATCGAGAGAGAAGCGACTCGTCAGGAGATCAGCGTCGGTACGGTCGGAAAGCTGCAGGTTTTCCCAGGTGGTGTGAACATTATTCCAGGGCGGGTGGAATTTACGCTCGATCTGCGGGACGTAGACGTGGCTGTGCGTGATATCGTGGAGCAAGCGATCATGAGTCAGGCAAAAGCAATTTGCGAGAAACGCGGGGTCAAGCTCCAAGTCGAGCTGCTGCAGCGAATCGATCCGGCTGTGTGCTCCGAAAACATTCGCACCGCGATCCGAGAGGCGTGTGCGGCGGAAGGGCTGGAGACGATCACACTCCCAAGTGGAGCAGGTCATGATTGCATGCAGCTTACAGGGCTTTGTCCGGTGGGAATGATCTTTGCGCGTTCACGAGATGGAATCAGTCACAATCCAGCGGAGTACACCAGTAAAGAAGATTGCGGAAACGGGGCTCAAGTCCTGTATCGTACCGTAGTGTCGTTGGCGAACGGGAGATAACGAGAGGCAATTGGAGGAGGAGAACGAAGATGACAGCAACAGCAACGCTCAATCAAGCAGTGGAAGGCATTAAGCAGCAAGTAATCGAATGGCGTCGTTATTTGCATCAGCAGCCGGAGCTTTCCTTTCACGAGGAGAAAACAGCGCAGTTTATTTATGACACGCTACAGACATTCGGCAATCTGGAGATTACACGTCCTACCAAGAACAGCGTCATGGCGCGGTTGATTGGGTCTCAACCAGGTAAGGTGCTGGCGATGAGAGCAGACATTGACGCTCTTGCTATTACAGAAGAAAACAACTTTGAGTTCGTTTCGAAAAATCCTGGCGTTATGCATGCTTGCGGCCATGACGGACATACTTCCATGCTGCTGGGAACGGCCAAGATTCTTTCCGGAATGAAGGACAAGATCAAAGGAGAAGTGCGCTTTTTCTTCCAGCACGCAGAGGAGATCTACCCAGGCGGCGCGGAGGAAATGGTGCAGGCAGGCGTAATGGATGGCGTCGATCTGGTCATCGGGACGCATTTGTGGGCGACGATGGATTATGGTACCGTTGGCATTTGTCCGGGACCGATGATGGCTGCTCCTGATACGTTCTGGATCAACGTGTTTGGAAAAGGCGGTCACGCTGCTTTGCCTCATCAAACGATTGACAGTATCGCGATCGCTTCACAAGTCGTTACCAATTTGCAGCATATCGTCTCACGCAATGCGGATCCATTGGAAAATCTGGTTCTTTCCGTAACGAAATTCGTAGGTGGAACGACACACAACGTCATTCCAGGTGCTGTAGAAATTTGTGGGACGGTACGCAGCTTTGACAAAGATTTGCGCGAGACGGTTCCAAAGCTCATGGAACGTGTAATCAAAGGGATTACCGAGGCGCATGGTGCTACCTACGAGTTCACCTACGAGTTTGGCTATCGTCCGGTCATCAATGACGCTGAAGTAACGCAGCTGATGGAAGAGGTAGTGGTCGAAGCCCTAGGAGCAGAATGGGTCGATCACATGCGCCCGAATATGGGCGGTGAAGATTTCTCAGCATTTATGCAAAAGGCACCGGGTTGCTTCTTCTACGTAGGAGCGGGTAACCAGGAAAAAGGCATTACCTATCCACACCACCATCCTCGCTTTACGATTGACGAGGACGCGCTTGAAGTAGGTGTAAAGATGTTCGTCTATGCGGCCAAAAAAATTGTGATGGAAAACGAGTAATCGTAAAACGAAGTAAAAACTAGACCTCCTGTGGCTACTACGGGAGGTTTTTTTATTTGGACTTTTTGTTTATTGCAGCCGAAACAGCTTGTGCCAAATGGAAGTCTTCCGTTGCTCGTCCTTCATTTTGGCAAGCTCCACCTTGGCATCCATGATGTCATTCATCGCCTTCATCAAGCGTCGATCCCGTTCCTTGAGGTTTGAGCGGATGTATGCTTCCTGATTTTCGACCCGTTCGAGCAATGCCTGATGGGCCGCATCCTGCTGCTGGACATGGACTGCCAGTGCGTGCAGCTTTTCTTCCCATACGTTGTGGCTGACAGGGACAGGGATAGGAGGAGCCAGGGCGACAGCGGTTTCCATACGAGCGGGCAAGGCAACGTCGTGACTGACGATCATGAGAGCGGCTTCCTCCTGAGGAAAAAGCTGATCTTTGGTCAAACGATAAAAACGTTGCAGGGCCGCGACATCCATCTGCCTGTACTCGCGGCGGTTTTGACTATCCCTGAGAAACCAGTAGCCATTCTGCTCCAAGAGCATGCTCCACTTACGCAGTGTACTTGCTCCAATTCCCAGAAGATCGGCTACTTCTCTGCCGCTATAAGTGCGTTCCCTCGCTACCAATTCTATGACATTGCCCATCGGTTACCCCTCCTGTCTTTGACTGAAGAACCTTCTTCATACGGTTTCTTTGCGTTTGGTAGTTTTCCTGTATGGAATCGTGCGACAAATTCCTGCAGTGTTCGTACGAAAGCTGTCTGCATGTCGAGGATACGGAGCAAATGACGGACGGGTACAAGTACATTTTCATGACGTATCCGCATTTGTGCTATGAGGGCAATGCCATTTATACATAGGATGCAGAAAAGGGAGGGATTAACCATGGCATTTAGCGATCAGGCGAGGAAAATGATTGGTACTGATGTATGTGTAGAAACGAGAAAAGGTACATTTACAGGCAGAATGGTTGATGTGAAAAGGAGCACCATCATTATGCGCATTGACAACCGCCGCTCCATTATTCGAATCGCGGAGATTATTGCGCTCCTTTCACTTATTTAACAGAAAATCCTTGGAAAAAGAGCGTCTCAGTGTATTGAGGCGCTTTTTTGTACTTTCTTTTCGCTTCCACTCGATGGTATGGATTTTATTCCCACCCTTCTTCGTGGTAACATGATAGAGGTATTGAAAGATTACGAAGAAGGCAGGGGAAACTATGTTAGATATCAAGTTTCACGGACATTCTTCCGTTCAATTGTCAGTAGAAGGCCATTCCATCATGATCGATCCGTTCATTACAGGAAATTCGCAAGCGGCCACGAAACTTGCAGACATTCAAGTGCAGTATATCCTGCTGACCCACGGGCATATGGATCACATTCTGGATGCTGTTGAACTGGCTCTGGCCAATGACGCGACGATCGTGGCAACACACGAGCTGGCAACGTACTTGAGCTGGCAGGGAGCCAAGACAATCGGGATGAACCTGGGTGGATCGGTTACATTTCCATTTGGCAAAGTCAAAATGACACAGGCATTCCATAGCTCTGCTGTCGTACTCGATGAGCAAAATCAGATTGTGTACATGGGGATGCCAGGTGGTTTCATTATCGAAATCGGCGGAAAAACCGTTTACCATGCGGGTGATACAGGATTATTTGGCGATATGAAGCTGCTGGGCGAACGACATGACATCGACCTTGCTTTCCTCCCGATTGGTGACCTCTTCACGATGGGGCCAGAGGATGCGTTGGTAGCAGCAGAATGGGTGAAAGCAGACTACGTCGTTCCGATTCACTATGATACATTCCCGCCGATTCAACAGGACGGGGAGGCATTCGTGGCGGAGTTGGCTGAAAAAGACATACGCGGTAAGGCACTCAAGCCAGGAGAATCGCTGCATTTATCGTAAGACTAGCGAGTCTGGGAAAAAAGGCCGCCTTTCCTTTGGAGGAAGGGCGGCTTTTTGTGATTACAAACCTTCAACTAGCCGAGCTGAACGGTGTAAGGCTTCCCTTCTGACCTCTTCCCAGGACATGCTCAGTAGCTGGCGTTTTCGCATCAGTATTTGGCCGTTTACGATTGTCGTATCGACGTCCGCTCCGGTGGCGCTATAGGCGATCAAGGAATAGAGGTCGTGGACTGGCCAAAGATGCGGTTTGTTCAGATCGATCAAAATGAGATCAGCTCGTTTGCCTACTTCAAGGGTTCCTACCTCCGCATCGATACCGAGCAGTTTGGCGCTCTCGATCGTCGCCATACGCAGTGCCTGTTCTGCTGGTAGTACAGTAGGATCGCCTGAATCCAGCTTTTGCAGCCACGTTGCTGCCTTCACTTCCGCAAACATATCCAGGGTCGTCGCGCTACCTGCTCCATCTGTCCCCAAGCCGACCGTGACGCCCTGAGAAAGCATTTTCCGCACAGGAGTAATCCCACAGCCGAGCTTGAGATTACTGACAGGATTGTGCGAGACACCGCCTCGCATTCCGCGCAACAGGCGCACGTCATCCGTTGTCAGATGGACAGCATGGGCTAGCAGGACGTGAGTGTCGGAGAAAATACCTAGCTCGTGCAAATATTCCGTAGGGGTCTGATGGTAGCGTGTGCGAATTTTTTCTACCTCCTCCAGGGTCTCGGCCAGATGGATGTGCAGCGGAATGCGTCGGCTCCGTGCTAGTTCGATTACCTCTGTCAATGGTTGCGGAGGGCACGTATAAGGAGCGTGTGGACCGAGCATGGTGGTAATGCGTCCATTTCCGGCACCAGTCCAGTTGTCGATCAAGTCCAATGCTTCGATCATCCGTCGTCCGCCATCGTCCTCCAGGAAGACGAGTCCGCGGGTCAGAGCAGCGCGCATCCCACTGTCCACGACTGCCTGAGCGACCGCATCCATCTGAACGTACATATCCGCAAAGGCAGTGGTGCCAGAGGCGATCATCTCTGCAGCCCCGAGCATGGTTCCCCAGTAAATGTCTTCCTTGGTCATTCGCGCTTCGGCAGGCAGCATCTTTTTGTCCAACCAGTCCATCAGCTTGAGGTCATCTGAAAAGGCGCGTAGGAGTGACATGCTGGCGTGATTGTGCGCGTTAATCAGTCCAGGCATAGCCACCATATCTTTTCCATCAATCACGGTGTCGACCTGCTGATCAATCGATGTTGCGATGTTCGTGATCCGACCTCCTTCAATCAGCAAATCACCGACAAACGGTTTGTCTCCATGCACCATGGTCAGGATGGAGCATCCTTTGATCATAAAGCTTTGCAAGTTTAATTCCTCCTCTTGTCATTACTGGTTCCCAGCGTAAAGCTTGACGCGACGTCAAAGTCAAGTGGAGCTGGCGTGGAATCGTGAGAACAAATCGCCAAATTAGTCATTATCTTTGTTCTTTTGAAATATTGTTTATTAGATAACAATTGACGTAAGAAATAATGCTTCATAAAATGTAGGTAAGTAATGGAGAAAGCGGTGTCATTTATGCTAAATGGAGGTCTAGTCAGTCTACAAGCGATATTGGACGAGTTGAAGCCATCCGAACGCAAGGTGGCTCAGTTCATTTTGAAACAACCAGAAGATGTGGTGAAGCTATCCGTACAAAAGTTGGCGGAATTGAGCGGAGTGTCCGAAGCGACGATCATTCGCCTTGCCCGTTCGTTAAATATGAAAGGCTATCAAGAGTTAAAGCTGCGCATTGCCGGAGATCTGAATAAGCATACCGCCGGAGTGGGCAGCTATCAGGAAATCATGATGGAAGGGACCGTAGAGTCTATCATGCAGGCTGTGAGCTGGAATAATGTTCAGTCGATTCAGGATACGCTCTCTGTTTTGTCGAGTGAGGAAGTAAAGCGTGCGGCCGATGCCCTGTCCCGCGCACGCAAGATCGACGTGTACGGCGTGGGTGCATCTGCAGTGATCGCTGATGATATCAAGCAAAAGCTATCCCGTATCAACCTGTGGTGCGAAGCCTATTCCGATTTTCATGCCCAGCTCACCTCTGCAGTCAATTTGACGGAACAGGATGTCGCTTTCGGAATCTCGTATTCGGGGCAGACGGAGGACATCATTCAGTCGTTGACGGAAGCGAAGCAGCAGGGGGCAACGATCATAAGCCTGACGAAGTTCGGCTCGTCACCGGTAGCGGATTTGGCGAGTATCCGCCTGTTTACCAGCTCCGTAGAAAAAAGCGTTCGCAGCGGCGCGATGGCGTCTCGCATCGCCCAATTGAATGTGATTGATATTTTATTTATCGCCATGGTCAGTCGAACGCAGGAAGAAGTGATCCCCCTGCTAGAGAAAACGAGGTTGGCAGTCAGCCGGACAAAACGCTCATCCAATTGAGGAGGAGAAGGGCATGGACGATGTGAGGGATTTGCTGCAAGGGTGGGTAGATAAAGGTCTGTTGCCGGGTGCGTCTCTGCGGGTCGTGCAGGGACGCCAGATTTGCTTTGCCTGTGATGTGGGAGTGACGAGCATCGAGCGCGCGCGGTCTGTTACGCATGACACTCTGTATGATTTGGCTTCCCTGACGAAGGTAACAGCGACTTTGCCTGCCCTGCTCCTCTTGATGCAAGAGGGGATAATAAGCCCGGATGATGCAATCGGAGGCTATTTCCCCGATTGTCCGGATGACAAGCGCACCATTACCATTACCCAACTGCTTACACATACCTCTGGCTTGCCTGCCGATCTGGAGGAGCGCCGGCGCGATAGTCAGCTCGTCTTGCCGGACTTATTGTTTCGCCAACAACCGTTACAGGAACCAGGGACAAAGGTTGTCTACAGTGATTTAGGAATGATCTGGCTCGGTTTGTTGGTAGAGGCAGTGACAGGTGAGTCGTTGGATAAGTTCGTTTCGAAACGTGTTTTCTCGCCCTTGGGCATGAACCATACTCTTTATTGTCCGAATAATCTGGTTTTTAATGAGGTTGCACACACTGAATTTTGCCAGCTCACTGGCACCTACATCGCGGGAGACGTTCATGACGAAAAGGCGTTTGCGATGGGAGGAGTTGCTGGACATGCTGGCTTGTTCGCCACAGCGGATGATCTATGCCGATACGCGTTGAGCTGGATGTCCGATGAGCATGCCATTCTCGATAAGGCGTGGCGACAGTGCGCTAGTCATTGTCAGACTCCTAGTGGAACAGAGCGCAGAGGATATGGGTGGCAATGTAATGATCCCCATGTTCTGCTGAGCTGTGGCTCCGGTTTTCATCCTGATAGCTACGGTCATACCGGTTTTACAGGAACGAGTATATGGATCGATCCTGTACACGAGTGGGCCGTCATCTTTCTCACCAACGCAGTGCATCTGGGACGCGATCATCAATTGCGGCAGCTGCGGCCAATGATTCACGACGCAGTCACAGCTCATTTATGCAGAGCTTGACTTATAGAGCATGAATCACATCCAGGCACTAGAAAAATGGGGGAGGGTTAGGTATGAAACAGTTTCGTTTTCACGCAGTAGCTTCCGTCTTGCTAGCTGCTGCCATGGCACTTACCGGATGTAGTGGTGGAGGGGATGCGGCAAAGCCCAGTGAGCCAGGGAGCACTCCCAGTGGCAGCCAAGGAGGGGGTACAAAGCAAGTCACACTGTCCATGCATAGCTGGCGCGTGGAAGACACCGAGGGCTACGCCAAGATCATCAAGGCATTTGAGGCAGAGAATCCGAACATCAAGATCGACTTCAAACCATTCAAGGCAACCGAGTACAACACCATTCTAAACACAGCGCTCCAAAGTGACAGTGGTCCCGACATTTTGCAGCTTCGTCCTTATGCCGCGGGCACTGCACTCGCGGGAGCCGGGTATTTGGAGCCGCTCGACAGCTTACCTGGCATCACGAACTTCCCAAAAGATGTCCTCGCAGGAGCCACGGGCAAAGACGGAAAAGTCTACGGAGTGCCGCTTTCGCTCAGTACCACGCAATTCTACTACAACAAGAAAATCTTCGAACAAAACGGCTTGAAAGAGCCAAAGAGCTGGGATGAGCTGATCGCCACCGCCAAAACTCTGAAAGAAAAAGGCATCGTACCGATCTCCTTTGGAGCGAAGGAAGGCTGGCTTCTTTCTCTGAGCCATGGCGTGATTGCACCTGCGAGCTTAAAAGACGGCTACATCGACAAGCTCATGAAGGGCGAAAGCGATCTGAAAAGCCCTGAATTCCTCAAATCCGTCCAGCGCATGCAAGAACTTATCCCTTATTTCCCGGAAAATTATGTAGGACTTGAACTGAATGATATGCGAACGTTGTTTGCTACGGAAAAAACAGCGATGTTTATCAACGGAAGCTTTGAGCTGGAAGGGATCAAGAAGCTGAATCCGGATCTGCAGCTGGATATCTTCCCGATGCCGACGGATGATGGTAAATCGGTCATCACGACATGGGTAGACGGTTCTTACGCCGTGAATGCCAAGTCAAAGCACAAGCAGGAAGCACTGAAGTTCATGGAATTTATGACAACCAAAAAGTTCGCGGAAATGTTCGCCAACGAGTTGAAGATGATCAGTGCCATGCCGGGAGTGCCGCTTCAGGATCCGCTTTTAAATAAAATGGCTGAGCTGTCGCAGTCCAGCTCCACTCCATACTTGATGATCGTCCATTTCTCGGAAGGGAATCCGACGACCAAGAAGACACTGGAGAATTCGCTCCAGGGCATGTACCTAAACAAATTGACGCCGGAACAAGTCGCGGACGAAGTGCAGAAGTCAGCTGCGACCTGGTTTGCACCTTTTAAAAAATAGGCACGCGGGATAGGCGGCGGAGGGAGGGAGCTCCTTTCGCCGCGTCCCTACCATTGGGGGTGGGTACCATCGCAATAGACAGACAAAAGGGGCGAAGAAGCTGGGTGATCCACCTGTTTCCCCTTCCGGCTCTGGTCATTTATGCACTCTTTGTGGTTTATCCGATCTTTTCGGCCTTTACGTACAGCTTGTATGACTGGCAAGGCATCAAGCGCGGCGTATTTGTTGGACTGAAAAACTTTACGACGTTGTTCACCGTCGAGCCATTCAATGAGATGTTTTGGAATGCATTTAGTCACAATCTTCTGTATTTTGTTGTGGAAATGATCGTGCAAAATGGTATTGCCTTCACGTTAGCTTTTTTCATCTATCGAAAGATTCGCGGTGCAGGTTTTTTGAAGGTCGCGTATTTTATACCGCGGTTGCTCTCTGTCATCGTAGTCGGGTTTTTGTGGAAGCTCATTTTTAATCCCAATTACGGCGCGCTGAACACGTTTCTGACCAAGGTAGGCCTGGCAGAATGGGCAAAGCCGTGGCTAGGTGACCCGGATACGGCTCTTCTGGCGATCATCCTCGTCAATTGTTGGTTTGGTGTGGGATTTGCGATGTTGATTTTTTTGGCAGGCCTGCAGTCGATCCCCGAGGAGCTCATTGAAGCGGCGAGACTGGATGGTGCGCGTGGCGTAACGTTACTATGGAAGATCATTCTTCCGTTGTGCATGCCGGCAATCACGATTATGACCATTTTCACATTCATTCAGGCCTTCGAGGCTTTCGAGCTCGTGTATGCCATGCAAGGGTCGATGGGAGAGCCATTTTATTCGACGGATACGTTGGCGGTGTATTTCTACCGGATGGCTTTTAGCAGTGCCGGGGGAGGGGATGTATCAATCGGTCTTGGTTCAGCGCTGGCTGTGGTGCTGTTTCTCATCGTCGCCTCAGTATCAGCCCTCTCTCTCTATTTGATGCGCAAGCGAGAGGTTCAGCATTGATAGCGCTACAGCGTGACACAGTCGCCCAGGTTTTTTGGGAAGGAAGGAGGAATGCGTTTTGAAAACGAGCATAGGCGGCAGAGCGGTACAATACGTAATCGCATACCTTTTTATGCTAGTGGCACTTTATCCGATCGCCTTGATGATTGCCTCCTCGTTTAAAACGAACATGGAAATTTTCGCTAATCCACTCTCGCTACCGAGCTCCTTT
Organism: Brevibacillus choshinensis; assembly: GCF_001420695.1. Classification (NCBI taxonomy): domain Bacteria; kingdom Bacillati; phylum Bacillota; class Bacilli; order Caryophanales; family Paenibacillaceae; genus Brevibacillus; species Brevibacillus choshinensis. The sequence goes on from NZ_LJJB01000007.1 coordinate 71,558, forward strand.
CACTTCGAGACATACCAGAAGCTGTGGGAAGCCGTACCTTTTGCTGATTTCTTATGGAACAGCATTTTCGTCAGCGGGATGTCCGTATTGATGATTACCGTTTTTTCTGCAATGGCTGCCTTTTACTTGGCGAGATTTTCTTTCAAATGGACAGCGGCGCTTTACTTCTTTTTTCTCTTGGGGCTGATGATTCCGATCAAGCTGGGGATCGTACCCTTGTTTATCTTGATGAAAAATTTGGGACTTCTCAATTCTCTCTGGTCTCTCATCTTGATTTACACAGCGAGTGGGATTCCCATTGCGGTATTTATTTTAACAGGGTTTTTCCGGACCTTGCCTGTGGAGCTGGAGGAGGCGGCGCGGATCGATGGCTGCAGTAATTTCCAAGTGTTTTGGAGGGTACTGCTGCCCCTGATACGTCCGGCATTGGCTACTGTGGTGATCATCAACTTCATCCATGCCTGGAACGACTTTTTCTTTCCGCTCATTTTCATTCAAAAGGAGACGCTCAAGACGATACCGGTCGGCATGATGGTTCTGTTCGGTGAGTATGAAACGGATTGGAGTCTGCTGTTCGCAGGTCTCACGTTGTCTGCCTTGCCGATGATTGGCGTGTTTTTGCTTGCGTCCAGGCAGTTCATGGAGGGGTTGACAGCTGGTGCAGTCAAATAAGAAACAACAATGGTTTATCGCATTGGACGGAGGAGGGACCAGGACGAGAGCCGCAATATGCAATGCCTCTGGCCGAATCGCTGCTATGTCAGTCGGAGATGCCACCAATCCACTTTCACGACCGTGGGAGGCAGTGGAGAGTACGATTCGTGAGCTCGTTCGGGACGTGATCGATCAGGCAGGTATAGAGAACGCATTGGTATCTGCGCTCTATCTCGGGCTCGCTGGTGCAGATCGCCCTGAAATCAAAGATCGCCTTCGGGAAGCCTTTACAGATGAATGGGGAGAGCGGCTGTTGCTCGATAACGATGCTGTCTCTGCTCTGTACGCAGGTACATGGGGCGGACCGGGGATTGTCTTGATCGGAGGAACTGGCTCGATTGCCTATACCGTAACAGCCGATGAACAAAGGCAGCGCACGGGTGGATGGGGCTATTTAATAGGCGATGAGGGCAGTGGTTTTGACATCGGGCGAAGAGCAGCTGCAGCAGTCATGCAAGCAGCAGATGGTCGAGGGAAGCCAACAGCTTTGACAGACCTGTACCTGGCGCATTTTGGAGTGAACCGTCCCGAGGAGCTGATTGCCCGCATCTACGGGGGAATCAATCCGCGCAAGGAGTTGGCTGATACGAGCACGTTGGTGGAAAAAGCAGCAGGCCTCGGGGATGAGGTCTCTACACAGCTCATCGCACATGCCGCAGATGATTTAGTGGAGCTTGCTTCTGCCAGTCTGAGAAAAGTAGGGAGTCCATTGCCGGTTGTATTGGCAGGTGGATTGCTTACAGCAGATACGATGCTCCGGCGTGAGGTGCTGCGACGGGCCTGGTTTGCCGTGAAGATTCCGACTGTTGCTCCGGTCATTGGCGCTTTGGTAGCAGCCATGAGGAGGACTGGAAGGCATATAGACGCTGAGATTGCGTCCCGGCTCGAGCAGAGTGGAACCGTAAGAAAAAAGGAGTGAGGTCTGTGGGAGAGAACTTGCATCAGCTCCAGACAGAAATGCGAAATGCCGCAAGCGAGCAACTGGACCAGATGTCTGCGCTAGAAATTGTGACTCTGATGAATCAGGAGGATCAAAAGGTGGCACAGGCCGTGGAGCAAGTGCTGCCTGAGATCGCACAGGCAGTCGAGCTGATTGCAGAAGCGCTGGAAAAAGGGAGGCGCCTGTTTTACGTCGGTGCCGGTACAAGTGGCAGGCTGGGTGTATTGGACGCGGCCGAATGTCCACCCACGTTTGGAACCGATCCCGCACAGGTGCGCGGAATCATTGCAGGCGGGAGCAAAGCATTGACTGTCGCAGTGGAAGGCGCTGAGGATTCGCTGACTTTGGGACCAGATGACGTGCGAGAAGCAGGAGTACAGGCAGGAGATGTCGTCGTCGGGATCGCCGCGAGTGGCCGAACCCCTTATGTCATCGGTGCGTTGGCCGAAGCCAAGATACGCCAAGCGGTAACGATTTCACTCGCATGCAACCCAGGATCGGAAATCAATCAAGGGGTGGATGTGTGCATCAATCTGGCTGTTGGTCCGGAAGTTGTGACGGGCTCTACCCGATTAAAGGCGGGAACTGCAACAAAAATGGTCTTGAACATGCTGACAACGGCGAGCATGGTTCGAGTGGGAAAGGTATATGGCAACTGGATGGTCAACGTCCAAGCGACCAACAACAAGCTGCGGGAGCGGGCCAAGCAGATCGTGATGCAAGTAACCGGAATCGAATATCCGGAAGCAGAGACATTGATCGCGGAGGCGACAGGAGACGTGAAGCTGGCGATCGTGATGCAACTGACAGGCTTGCCAAGAGCCGCTGCAGAGGAAAGATTGCAGTGTGCAGGTCAAAAAGTACGCCAGGCGATTGAACATGACCAGGAAGAGAAAAGCCAGTCCTAGCAAATCGAGCCACCTATATCGAGCAAAAATACTAGATGCATCAAGCCTTTTTGCAGTATGATTGGCAACATGGTTGTCAACCAGGGACTGGCAAAAAGGAAGTGGATAAAGGTGGCTTCATTGGTATCGGCAGAAGCGCAGCTATCTGCCAGGAAGAAAATCAGTCTGATCCTGTCATTGGCGGTTCCCGCTATGCTCGAACAGATCTTGCATACGCTGGTCGGCTTTGTCGACCTGTTTTTTGTGTCTAATCTGGGTGCAACGGCCATTGCTGCAGTCGGCGTGGCGAATGCGATGATTCTCGTTTTTATGGCGATTTTTATGGCAGTAGGTGTCTCCGCTTCCTCCTACATCACGCAAAGCATCGGCGCAGGAAAACCTGAAGCGGCAGCTGCCTATGCCCGTCAAGCCGTGGTGCTGTCAGCGGGACTCGGTATCGTGTGTGGGATCATCGTGCTCCTCTTTGCAGAGCCGATTCTTCGCATGATGGGCGCAGAGCCACAGGTATTGGGAGAAGCGGTGGTCTACTTTCGGATTGTGGGTGGCCCCGCGATCTTCCTTGCCCTGATGGTGACGCTTGGGAGTATTTTGCGTTCGACCGGTGACACTCGTACTCCGATGAAAGTCAGCCTGTATATTAATCTCGTTCACATCGCATTGGATTACGTGTTCATCTTTGGACTCGGTTCCTTTGGTGGATGGGGCGTAGCAGGGGCTGCTTGGGCGACGGCATTGGTACGTATATTAGGATCGATTGCCCTTTTTGTTGCCGTGCATCGGTCTTCTCTAGCTATTTGGAATGATTTTTCCTGGCGAGAAACATGTGGGGGTCCAGCCAAGGAGATTATCCAGCGATCCTTACCGGTCATCGCAGAGAAAATGATTATGCGCTTTGGCGTTTTGGTATACTACGGAGCCATTATTCGAATGGGGACACAGGCGTATGCCGCCCACATGATTGCGTCTAATTTGGAATCACTGATGATTCTGGCGGGGGCTGGCTTTGAAGTGGCTGCTACTGTACTGGTGGGACAGTATTGGGGGGCAAAGCGCTCGCGTGATGCATATTCCTTCGGGATGCTGTGCACGTGGCTGGGTCTGGGACTCATGTCGATTTTCGGGCTGGCCTTGTATCTTTGTGCTCCGATGATTGCAGGAATCTTTACCCAGGATGCTGCCATCATCGAATACGTGGTCATTGCGTTGACGTTTATGGCCTTGTATCAACCACCATTGGCATTGCTGGTCGTATTGAGGGGAGCTTTGCAGGGGGCAGGAGATACGAAAGCGCCGATGTACGCTACGGCAGTCGGCATGTGGCTGGTCAGAATGGTCGGTGTGTACCTCTTTGGTTTTCAGATGGGAATGGGGCTCGCTGGTGTGTGGCTCTCGATCTTTTGTGATGTGCTCATCCGAGGAATCTTTCTTCTCTATCTGTATCGGAAAAGATTCCTGCACATTTCACGCGCGGAAGGGATGGAAACAACAGAACGAATAGGGTAATATTGGTTATGAATCGCATTTTTGAGAACGGGTAAAGGCTATTTCCGCCATGAGGAGTAGCCGTTTTCTTGTCCCAGGAGGGGGATTCGATGAAAGACTTGTTGGATAGTGGTATCAGGAGCGGTCTTTTCTATCGCTCCTTCTTTGACCAACTGGGCCAAGCTGCTTTTCTGCTAGACAGGTCAGGTACGGTATTTACGGGAAATCCAGCATGCGAGGAACTGCTAGGATTTGCTCCTGAGGAGTGGGCTGGAATTCCGTTCTGGTTGCTGGCTGTCCCGGAAGAGCGGGAGATGGTGAGATTGCAGACGCAATTTGCCATGGAGGGTAATCCCAAGCCCTTTTGCACCTCGTTGGCACACAATGACGATTATTCGGTTCCCGTACATATTACGTTTGATACATTTTTCACGGAAGGCGCGGCTGTCGGGTATTTTGCGATCGTCCAGGAGATCAGAACGAACGCGACGGACAGCAGTGGCAACAAGGCATGCAAGTTTGTGGATGTATCTTCAGAGGGTGTATTTATTTACCGCGCGGGCAAGCTGCATTATGCCAATCAGGTCGGGGTCAAGATCGCAGGCGCCACTCATTTGAACAAGCTGTTGCAGGTTCCCTTCTCGATGTTGTTTCACCCTCATGAGTTGCCGATGATTGAGGATATGATGTTGCGGGTGGAAAAGGGAGAGGTGGTCAATCCACTCGAGGTGGAGCTCATCCGGCTGGATGGGATTCTGATCGATGCAGAGGTATGCGCGACAAACGCCATCATTTCTGGAAAGTCCACTTGTTACGTGCTGATACGTGATATCACGGAAAGAAAGAGGGCGCAGGAATTTTTGCAAAACTCGGAAAAACTTGCGCTGGTAGGTCAACTAGCTGCCGGAATTGCACACGAAATACGTAATCCGCTGACGTCTTTAAAAGGATTCGTCCAATTAATGCAGAAAGATGGTATGCGTAAGCCAGAGTATTTTACGATCATGAGCTCTGAGCTCGCTCGTATCGAATTGATTGTAAATGAATTGTTGGTTTTGGCAAAGCCGCACGCGGCTGCATTTGAAGCACGTGACTTGTCCAACCTGATCAGTCACGTGGTTACATTGTTGGAAACAGAAGCGATTTTGCGAAAAGTAATGATTCGGGTCGTCTTTGAAACGGAAATGCCCATGATTCGTTGTGACGAAAATCATTTGAAGCAAGCCTTCATTAACTTTCTCAAAAATGGAATTGAAGCGATGCAGGGCAGTGGCGAGATCGTGATTCGATTGCGCTGTGAAGACAACCGCGTAGTCGTCCGCTTTGAGGACAACGGGATGGGCATACCTCCCGAACAGTTGACGAGGTTGGGCGAAGCTTTTTTTACTACGAAAGAATCGGGAACGGGTCTCGGATTGATGGTAAGTCGTAGAATCATAGAGAACCACAGAGGTACGCTACGATTGAAGAGTGCTCTCGGACAAGGCACGACGGTAGAGGTATCCTTGCCGATTCACGGATAGCCGATGATCGAAAGGTTTGGGGGGATGATCAGGATGGCTGACCATCTGGGTAAAAATACGGTTCTGACGGCGGGCTTTGCGCAAATCCCAAAAGGGACCACGCTGTATGAAGTATCGACAATGGTAGGATGTGTACTGATAATTGACGCGGATCACGATGTGATTTGCGATGCAAGCTTTACATTTGTCATGGACAAGACGAGCGAATTCCTGGTAAGTCTACTACTGGGAAAATCAGTAGCAGACGGCATGCAGGAAATTACGCAGGTCGTGCAAGAGCGTTTCCTGGCTCCGGGTCAGGGTGCCGTTTTGCAAGCGATCCGTGCTGCTGCCCTGCGATATCACGAGAAAAAATTGTAAGCTACTTGGGTGGCCGGAGGGGTGTACATGCATGAAGACTTCGCGGTAAGAGAAGCGTATGCACGGCAGTTGTTGGATCGATATAGCCAATGGCTGAACCGTATCGAAGAAGTGGATCGCTCTGAAATAGAAGCAGTAGAGCGCGAGCTTGCAGGGATGCTATCAGAAGAAGATAGTACGCTCCACGGCAATGTCATGAAGCAAATCGGGGAGTTGCATGAAAAGATCACCGAGATGCTGTGGATCTCAGAGCATATGAAAATATTGCACGACCTGAGCCATATTTTCGCCAAGACTTTTGATGAGGGCGAGATCTTGTGGAAAGCATTTGAGCTCGTTTCCAGAGTCATGCGCGCGGATGCTTTTTTCATCGCCTTTTTTGACGAAGGTGACAGTGAGATACGAATCCCGATCAGCATTGACAGTGGAATCAATTATGGCCCACTCATCGTTCCTTATGGTCAAGGGATGATTTCACGTGTAGTCGACACGAGACAGACGATCCACATCCGCACGATGAGAGATGAACCGAGTGAGCCGGAAATGATCCGTTGGGGTAGCCCGGAAATCGACACAAACACCTGTATTTTTGTGCCTCTGATGCTGGGGAATCAGGTGAAAGGCGTTATTTCGGCCCAATCCTATCGGGAGTTCGCTTACAAAAAAGAACATGAGGAGCTTTTGAAGATCATCGGCTTCCAGGTAGCCAGTGCGATGGAGACGGCGAGATTGTACGAGCGGGTATATCAGATGTCGTTTAAGGACGAGCTCACGGACCTAAGCAATTATCGCGCGTTTCACAACGACCTGGAAAAGCTGATGAAGAAGGAAGATTCTTCTGTAGTCCTGATCATGCTCGATTCGGATAATTTGAAAGCAGTGAACGATCACTACGGTCATCACTCTGGTGATGAGCTGATCCGGCGAATTGCGGAGGCACTAAAGTCGAGTACGGATAAAGGGGACACAGTGTACCGCTATGCAGGAGACGAGTTCATGCTACTTTCTCCAGGTGCCAAGATGGAGGAAGCGGAAGAAAAAGTACGAGCAATTCGGGAGTATTTGCGGACTCGTCCACTCGTTCAGGACGATTGCTCGATCCCGGTAGCTGTGAGCGTTGGAATCGCTCGCTTTCCTGATGATGCCGATACAGCTGATAGCCTGAAGCGGGCAGCAGATGAGGCGCTGTACCGCTCCAAGCGAAAGGGAAAGAATTGCACGACCGTGTATGCGAGTGATTAAGCTTTTTGTCGTCGCCACGCGTACAGGAACGTAATGATAGGCGAGAGCCATAGGTAAGGTACATAAGGCAAGTAATCGATCGTCGATACATGCAGGGTAGAGGTGAAAAACGCACCACTGACGCCCCACGGAATGAGCGGATTCACCAGCGTACCGCAATCCTCCAATGTCCGGGACAACCTTTTCCCTGCCATATGCCGAGCGACGAATGCGTCACGAAACATTTGACCTGGCAGCAGGATGGACAAGTATTGTTCACCTGTCAGGACATTGACCAGGATCGAAGAAGAGCCGGCCAAACCAACCATGCCACCGTCCCGCTTAATACGCTGGATCAGACCGGCAAACAGACCTTGGAAAACGCCGCTCGACTGGAGAAGTCCCCCGAGTGACAGAGCGATGAGAATCAGCGCGAGCGACCAGGTCATCGACAACAATCCACCGCGATTGACAATAGCTTTGACGGCTTCGTTGGGAATTTCGCTGACGAAGCCTTTTTGCATGACTTCCATCCACACGACAGGTGAGTGAACGCCTTGCACGAGAGCGGCTACCAGTACACCACTGACAATCCCGAATACGAGCGTAGGTAAGATAGGCTTGCGCAGGACGGAACAGACCAGAACGACCAGAGCTGGGATCAAGGTCACCAGACCGAGCGTGAAATGCTGCTCCAATGCCAGACGGATGTCCTGAATCGCATCCAGATTGACCTGAACGGTCTGGCCCTGAAGACCAAAGAATACGGCGGCCGCAGCAAGTGCAGGAAGGGCGGTATGTGTCATGTACTTGACGTGCGTCATCAGAGGAACGTCAGCCACGGCGGCTGCAAAATTAGTCGTATCTGACAGGGGTGACATTTTATCGCCAAAGCAGGCACCCGAGATGATCGCTCCGGCAGTCATGAGTGGATCCAAACCAAGTGCAGTAGAAACGCCCATCAAGGCAACTCCGACGGTACTTACCGTTGTGAAAGAACTGCCTGTGACTGTGGAGACGATAATGGTTAAAAAGAGCGCACTGATCGTGAAATATTCAGGGCGAATGACAGCAATCCCATAATCAAGAATCGTAGGGACGGTTCCACTCATCATCCAGACCCCGATCAAAATTCCGATCAGACAGAGAATAAGGATGGGAGCAATGGCTGACTGAATGCCTTTGACGATGCCTTCCTCCATCTGCTTCCAGGGAACACCGAATATTCGCAAGAGAACAGCGGCAGCGATGGTAGAGAGAAGAAGCGGCATATGTGGTTCGACCTTTCCCCAAAAGAGAGCAGGGAACAAGATGGCAAAAACAGCTAGCAGCACCCAAATACTTTGGGAAAAAGATAAAGACTTGTTCATGACGGCCAGGCAACTCCTTGATGTTGGTGTACCACTCACGAGTCGATCGCATTTTCGCACTTTTATGCTTTTGTGCGTTCAAGTGAGATAGGGGTACTTTATCTTGATTCGATTGATCCGTCAATGAAATCAGTTGAATTTAGAATCGCAAAATAATGCCGAGTAGTGAGTAAGTTCGATTAATTAAAAATTACTGCCTCAAAAAACTTGATCTATCAATGGAAATGAGAGTTATTTAAAATAATTATAAAAAGATATTGACTTTCAACTGGGATCTAGTAAAATGAGAAATGTTCCTAGTTGATAATAATTTTAATCTGATAATGAGAAAGGGGGAGCCGTTATGTATGATGTGATCATAATCGGCGGAGGACCGGCAGGAGCATCCGCTGCCATCTACACAGCCCGGGGAAATTTGAAAACGCTGGTAATCGACAAGGCACCCGGTACAGGTGCGCTTGCCCTGACCCATAAAATAGCTAATTATCCCGGCGTGGAAGGCGAGCTCTCGGGAAAAGAATTGCTCGATAAGATGCGCAGACAAGCGGAGGGCTTTGGTGCTGAGTTTATCCAGACAACCATTTCTGCGGTAGATGTGGAAGATGACGTGAAAGCGGTCTTCACTGCGAATGGTACGTTTGAAGCCAAAGCGGTCGTCGTTGCAACTGGTTCCAAAGGACGTAATCGCATGCTTCCCGGAGAAGAGGAATTGCTTGGTCGCGGCGTCAGTACATGCGCGACTTGCGACGGTGCTTTCTATGAAGGAAAACACGTTGCGGTCATCGGCGATACGGAAGAAGCCGTAGAAGAAGCACATGCGCTTACAAAATTTGCTGATCGCATCACTTTCCTTGTCCCACGTGCGGATCTGCAAGGGATAGAAGAAACACCAGAGCTGCCTAACACAGAAATTTTCTTCCGTACGCGCCCGTTGGAAATTGTCGGTAAGAATTCGGTAGAAGGGCTTCGGATTCGCTCTGCGGAAGGAAAGGAAGAGATGCTCGATGTTGATGGCGTCTTTGTTTTCCTCTCTGGAAGCAAGCCAGGTACTGATTTTCTGGATGGACAGGTTCCCTTGGATGACGAAGGCTTCATGATTTTGGATGAGTTTATGCAGTCATCGGTTCCAGGTGTATTCGGAGCCGGAGAAGTGCGCAAGACTCCTGTCAAGCAAGCGGTTGTGGCTGCAGCAGACGGAGCTATTGCAGCGATGGCTGTGGACCGATATATTAATAAACGATCCAAAATCGTTCCACAATACAAATAACCCCTCTAAAGAAAAAGGAGAGAACTACTCATGGCACAAGCAATTGTATACTCCAGCACAAACTGCGCATTCTGCAAGCAATTGAAAACATACCTGACTGAACAAAACATCTCTTTCGAAGAGCGCAATATTGATGAAAACGATGCATATGGGGAAGAGCTGAGCCGTCTGGGCATGATGTCCGTTCCTCTGACCCTCATTGGGGACAAGCAGATCCTGGGCTTCAATCCAAACCGCATCAAAAAGGCTCTCGCAGCTTTGGAAGAAACCGCTCAGTAATCACTCATCGCCACTCCTGGATCCACTAATAACAGACACCGAGAAAGGTAAGTGAGGATGAACGAATAAAGCCCCGCCTCTTCACCAATAGTAAAAAGGGTGTTGGCAATAAAGAGGAGGGGTACATACATGTCTAGGCCGAACAACGGAAAACCAAACGATCAGCAACGGGATTCTCAGGATTATTTGGCAAAGCAAGGGGAGCCGGCTCAAGCAGAAAGTGAGCTGGTGCGACTGTATAAGGAAACCGTTGAACCCGTCGCTTCTGTCCAGCGTAACGAGATGGAGTAACCGTACTTGTAGTAAATGCAAAACCGGAGCATACAGTTGCTCCGGTTTTTGTACTTTCACTGTTTTTAGTCACCGCTTCCAACCGGCAACTGCCATTTTCCTGCGGACATATGCGAGCTGCCCCTGCAGGGGGATTCCAATCGGACAATTATCATCGCATGCCATCAGGCCAATGCAGCCAAAAATACCGTCTTCTGACCCGACGACATCGAAGTACTCCTGTTCATTCCGTTCGTCCCGGGGATCAGCCATAAACCGCGCTACACGGTTGACACCTGCGGCCCCAATAAAGTTCGGCTTGATGTTGGCGGTGGCGCAACCGCCAATGCAACATCCGCATTCGATGCAACGTTCCGCTTCATAGATGTTCAATGCTGTTTCATTGTCCATCCGTTCTTCCTGTGAATGAGGATCAAAGGATTTTTCGGTATGTACCCAGGCTTCTGTCCGCAGTGAAACATCCCGAAACCACGTACCTGTATCCACCGATAAATCGCCAAGAAGCTTGAAGACGGGGAGGGGCATGAGGGTAATATCCGCTGGTAAATCCTTGGTCAATGTCCTGCAGGCCAAGGTGGGTTTGCCATTGATCAACATACCGCAAGAGCCGCAAATGCCTGCACGACAAACAAAATCATATTTCAATGTAGGATCCTGTTCTTCGCGAATTTTATTGAGAGCAATAAATAACGTCATACCCGTTTCTTCCTGCAAGACATAGGACACGGTGGCAGGTTTCTCTTTTGGAATTTCCGGGTTGTAGCGAAAGATATGAAACGTCAATTGCCGATGACCCATCTTTATTCCTCCATTCCACTCAAATCAGAAGATCACCGTTTGGCGCTTGCTGCTCCTGCACTTGCTTCGCCGTATCCCCGGTCACCAGGAGGCAATTCGGTAATTTTCACAGGTTCGTATTTCAACACAGGTCGGTCGGCTCCAGTCGGCCAATAGGCCAAAGTCCGTTTTAACCAGTGTTCATCGTCTCTTTTCGGATAGTCCTCACGGTAGTGGCTACCTCGGCTTTCGGTTCGCGCCAATGCTCCACCGGCGATGCAATAAGCCAGCTTCATCATTCCTGTGATTCTGAGCGCGGAAGCCAACTCCGGATCGGCACCCTGCCCACCACTGCGAAGGCCGATGTGAAAGGAACGCTGATGTAGTTCATGCAGTTGATCCACTGCATTTTGCAATGGTTCCTTCGAACGGAAAATCCCCACGTTTTCACTAAGGATGCTCTCCATCTGATGGCGCAGTTCATAGACGTTCTCTTTCCCGTTGCGGCAATGGATCAATGCTTGGATGCGGTCTTCCTGGAATCGCACATGCTCTTCAATCTGCGCCGATGATACATGAGTGGAGGCTTCCTTCGTGTATTTGGCAATTTTATCACCTACAACCATACCGGCCACGACCGTTTCCGCGAGTGAATTTCCGCCCAACCGGTTAAAACCGTGCATATCCCAGCAAGCAGCTTCGCCCAAGGCAAATAACCCTTCCAGTCCATAAGCCATTCCGTCAATATTGGTACGGATTCCGCCCATGCTGTAATGTTGAGTCGGGCGAACGGGTATCAAATCATGAACAGGGTCTATTCCTGTGAAATTACGGGAAATATTGGCGATCTCCCGCAAATTGGTATTGATGTGCTTTTCGCCGAGATGCCGAATATCCAACCAGACATGGGGCCCGTAAGCACTTTCAACGCCATATCCTTTCCGAATATGCTGCATGATGCGGCGCGATACCACATCCCGGGAGGCAAGTTCTTTCTTATTCGGCTCATAATCAGGCATGAATCGGCGGAGATCCTTATCCAACAGGTATCCGCCATCGCCGCGCGCACCTTCCGTAATGAGAATCCATGAGGGGACAATGCCTGTGGGATGGAATTGAACGGCCTCCATATTGCCGAGAGGAACGACCCCCGTTTCCAAAGCGACAAACATGCCGTTCCCTTCATTAATGATGGCGTTGGTGGAAGCGCCATAAAGTCTGCCATATCCGCCTGTCGCCATGACGGTAGACTTTGCCGTATACACCCGGAGTTTTCCGGTCCGTAAACACCTGGCTACTACGCCGTTGCAGCGAGTGCCGTCATGAATCAAAGAAAGAACTTCAGTTCGATCATGAACGGAAATTCCCAGCTTGATGACAACACTGTCCATGGTATAGAGAAGGGTATGACCTGTACCATCTGCTGTATAGCACGTGCGCCATTTGGCTGTTCCGCCGAAATTCCGGGCTGCAATCAGTCCTTCTTTTTCCGGAGCTTCATGGATTTCTTTGCCGTCATACATACGCGTGCCTGCAACAACGCGGTTCCACGGAACTCCCCAGGCTGACATTTGCCGAACGGCAATCGGAGCCGTTTCGGCAAAGAGCCGGGCAACATCCTGATCGCACCCCCAATCGGAACCTTTGACCGTATCGGCAAAATGAACATCGGTATTGTCTCCTTTGCCCATGGTGCTGTTGCCGAGTGAAGCTTGCATGCCGCCCTGAGCCGCAGAGCTGTGGGATCGCCTGGGGGGGACCAAGCTCAAGATCATGACGTTCAGTCCCTGAGTAGCCGCCTCGATGGCTGCACGTTCACCAGCCAACCCGGCTCCGACAATCAGTACGTCCGAAGTGAAATGGTCATATCGGCTCATACGGAACCCCCCAATGAATAAAATACCCACAAGCTGATACAACCTAAGGCGATCGTACAGACGGTTACGACTGTTAACACTCGTTTCAGGCTGTGACGTTGCACAAATCCCCATTTGACTAGTGCTCGATACAGACCGACACTGGCGTGATACTCAGCCAATACCAGAAAAACGAGATAAAACCAAAGCATCCATGAATGAACACGATCTGCGCTAAGCTTGGAATCGATTCCGACATAAACAACAGTGAAGACATGAATGATGATTAAGAGCAGAAGAGCGCTTCCGGTGACGGCCTGGAACAGCCAAGACCAGGTATCCTGATGTTTGATGATTTTGGCATGCCTCCACACGATTTTTTGTTCCTGCCATCTGCCGGGAATCCGGCGAAGCACCGCCCCAACATGCGAGGCAACAGTAAGGATGATGAAAATCACGGCAAGATCCAACAGCCGAAACTGCTCCATGAAATGGGCCAGTGTATTAAAAGCCTCAACCCCTAGGAGAATACTGGCGACAAAAAGCATATGCGTCCACAAAAAACCAACTAACAACAAGCCACTGACCGTCTGGACCAACTCAACCAAAAAGTCTGCTTTGTTCCTCGAAGTCAAGGCTCTCTGCAAATGCATATCCATTCTCCCTCCTATCCAACACCCAACTATTTTTCTTCATCCTTACCCGCTTCGATTGAATGTTGATCAATCATTTTTCCGCATTTCGAACAGACGAGGACAGGAACCCGCAAATCATACATGTCATCATAAAAGTAGGGATGATCCGATCGAGTTTCCACCTTTGTCGAAGCGCCACAGCAACGAGAAACATTCATCCGGTTCCCATCCTTTCCATACGGGATTTGCTGTGGTGGAACCGTAAGGAAGACGACTGGCTGATCTAAGATGGGTCAGCTGGATGATGGATGTTTTATGATACAGAATATTCCGTACAGTCAGTAAACATGCAACCGCTATCATCACCATCAACTAGCCGCCTGTTTCCAGCGCATCTCAAAGAGGGACCATTTCGTTCTCGATGCCAGGCCGTTGATTTTGGTGCTGTGGGGGTAAAGTCTGTTTCTGAGTCCTGGATGACATGGGAAAAATAACCTCCTTCTAGATTATTCCTTTCGTATTGGATTTTCAGGGATGAGTATGTGACTCTTCGATATTTTTTAATTTCTTTGAAAAACGTCTAACCGTTTTTCAAAGTTGTGGATATGAAATCTTTACAAATACTTTTTCAGATGGTAGCAACCTACCATTTTTCATTGGGAAGAGGAAAAAAAAGGAACGAGCATATGTACCTACTTACAAAAATGTCTGGTACGGATGGCAGGGGAGGTTGCAGGACTTACCGCCAAAAAACGTAGGACGATTTGGGTTATTGTGCTGGAATATTACATTTTCGTTACAACTGTGAAAAAAGCATAATAGTGATTTCAGTCTATGGGAAGGCTTTTGTCCCTATGTTTACAATGACAATGTCGGTAGGCCCGCTGATTTGATCAGAAGCTCTAGGCGATGTATCGGAGGGTGACGGGAATTGAAACGAAAGAATAGTCGCGTGAAATGGGTGAGCCTCACGTTACTGTTGGTGGCGGGAATCAGCTATCTGTGGTGGTTTTGGGATATAAGCCGCGTAGAGAGTATGGAAACAGCAAGTGGTTTTCAAATGAAATTCCGCACCACTGGTGACCAAATCGAAATCTATCAGGATCAAAAATGGCAGCCATTCTTTGTCAAAGGGGTAAATCTGGGGGCATCTTTACCCGGTCATTACCCGGGGGAGCTGCCAATCAAAAAAGAAGATTACCTGCGTTGGTTTGCCATGATCGATGAGATGGGAGCCAACGTCATACGGGTGTATACAATTCATCCTCCTGAATTTTATGAAGCGCTGGTTTCCTACAATCACAAAAAGGAGGGGGCACCTCTCTATTTAATGCAAGGGATATGGAGTCCAGAGGAACTGCTCATCGAAAAGAAGGATGCCTACTTGCCAGAGATTCGAGAAGCGTTTCGCCATGAGATTCAGGATGCGGTAGGGGCGGTCTACGGAGACATTACCCTTCCCGAAAAGCAAGGAAAGGCAAGTGGAAAGTATCGCGCGAACGCCGGACCGTACTTGATCGGTTGGCACACAGGGACAGAATGGGACCCTGTGATGGTGCAGAATACCAATAAGCTACATGCCAAGTCAGTTTCCTATCAAGGTGTGCACTTCCGTACGACGGACAAGTCGACCGCTTTTGAAACCTGGTTGACTGAGATGGTGGATACCGTCGCCCAGGAGGAAAGTAAGCATGGCTGGCAGCACCCGATGACTTTCACAAATTGGGTGACGACGGATCCGCTTTCCCACCCGGGAGAGCCGATCTATCAGGAGGACCTGGTCAGTGTAGATCCTACTCATATCCAGGTCGCTTCGTGGGATGCAGGCTATTTCGCCTCGTATCACGTGTATCCATACTATCCAGATTTCTTCCGCCACGACCCTGCTCTACAGCAGGTGAAGAATGAAGCAGGAGAGATCGACACGTACAAAGCGTACTTGCGCCAGCTGAAAGCCTATCACAAAGACATGCCGATCATGGTAACGGAATTTGGTGTTCCGGCATCCTGGGGAACCGCGCATCTGGGCAACCTCGGACGTGATCAAGGCGGACATACGGAAAAAGAGCAAGGAGAAATCAACGCAGCACTGATGCGTGAGATTGGCGAAGAAGGTTACGCCGGCGGGATTGTTTTTGCTTGGCAGGACGAATGGTTTAAGAAGACATGGAATACCATGCGCTTTGAATTGCCTGAAGACCGACGCTCATTCTGGATCAACGTGCTGACGAACGAATCGCTATTCGGTCTGTTGGGGATGTACCCAAACAAAGATGGGGTGCTCAACATCGACGGTGATCGTTCCGACTGGGATAAGATGCAGCCTGAGGAAAAACAACGACTCGATCTCGCTGTCCCTGGTTTTGAGGAAATCTGGATGGCTCACGACGAAGGGTACGTCTACCTTATGGCGCAACTGGATCACTCGTTTGATTCGGAAAAGGAAAAGCTGTACTTCGGTGTAGACACGACTCCAGGAGGCAATCGCCATGCTCCGGAGCTGGGAGGCGTCAGACTGGACGAAGGACTGGAAACACTCATCAGTCTAGGAAAAGACGAGGAGAGCGAAATTCGCATCTCCTCCAACTACGATTTTCATACCCGGCTATACGGCAAAGCGTACGGGATGCTACCGGTCAAGGAAGAAGAGATGCATGATGATTCGGGAGTGTTCAAACCGTGGAAGCTCGCAGTTGGACTGGAAATGGAACCGCCAGATAGTAAAAAATACTACCCGATGGAAGAGGTAGGAGTGGGTAAGCTTGCGCGGGGAACGACCGATTCAGAAGATGCCAGCTACAATTCACTGGCGGCGTGGCAAGTGAAAGGCAAGGTAGTGGAGATGCGGGTTCCGTGGATGCTGCTTGGCTTTACCGATCCCAGCTCACTTGCGGTCATGAGCTATCAGGGAGAAGGGAAGACCTTTAAAACGGCGACGACGAAAGGAATTCGCATCCTGCCGTGGATCGTTGATCGCGCGAAGGCCCAGACGACGAGCTTGCCACAAGAGAGCAGTCCGTTCCGTGTCTCTGAGCTACCTATTTACTCATGGCCAACATGGGAGCAAGTACGCTATCACGAACGGAAAAAACAAAGCTACTCGATCTTGCAAAAGACCTATCGTGATATGAAGCCGTCCATTTTGCAAAAGTAACAAGGAAGCGTCTAGAGGAGTGTGAGGAACGTGCAAACACCATTGGAGACGGCATACGTTTTTCTGTACGTGTTAAGCGGTGTGACCGTACTCGGTCTTTTGGTCCTGTTCGGGCTGAAGCTGCGAAATATTGCTGCTGAAAAACGAACCAAGCTGTGCTTGGAGAAATACCAGGATTACTTTGTGTACCTGCAGGCTCATGGGGAAGAGGAAGAGCGGTTGAGGACTCCCTATGGAGAAGTGACCCTGCAGGAAAAGAAAATCATTCAGAAAAAGCTGTTTGAGCTGATGGAGCGCTTCACTGGTGTGCATCGGCAGAAGCTCGCATGGCTGTGTGAAGATCTGGGGTTAGTAGACCTCGATCTGAAACGGCTGGGTGGTTCGTGGAAGTGGACGAGAGTGGACGCAGCCTACAATCTGGGGGTAATGCGCTCCCAGCGCGCCGTCCCTGGCTTGCTGCAGCTGTTAGAAAAACTCGACTATGATCCCAGCCTGTTTATCGTTGCCCGTGCGGTAGCCAAATGTGCGCGGAACGGGAATGATCTGGATGAAATGGTGCGGCAGCTCGTCAAGCATCGAAAAAACTTCCATCCGCTGATAGTTGATATCCTCAGCGAATCAGAGGTGGACACGGGTCCATTGTACGTTGCCTTTTTGCAGGAGGCAGATACGGATCTGGTCGAGATTGGTCTGATCGGTTTGTCCGTAAACAATCAATCCAATCTGGAACCGTATTTGCACAAGCTCGTTCATGCAAAGGAAAAAGAGGTGCGAATCAAGGCAGTCAAGCTGATGTGCAAGGATTCTCGCCTGCTGACAGACAAACGAGTACGGGAGTTTTTTGCTCACCAGGATTGGGAGATTCGGGCTGCCGTAGCAAAGTCGATTGGGACGCTGGGTCTTGCCGTCCACATTCCGCTGCTGAAAAAGGCAGTGGTCGATTCCAACTGGTGGGTCTGCCACCACAGTGCGCGCAGCCTGGCACAATTGAACATCGAAGGATTTCAGGCTCTTTGCGAGATTTTGCAAGAGGGGCGCTTTGGAAACCATGTGCAGTTGGCTCATCAGGTGGTGCAAGAAGAGCTTGCGAAAGGCAAACAGAAGCTAGACGATCAGGAAA
Organism: Brevibacillus choshinensis; assembly: GCF_001420695.1. NCBI lineage: Bacteria > Bacillati > Bacillota > Bacilli > Caryophanales > Paenibacillaceae > Brevibacillus > Brevibacillus choshinensis. Next base: position 89,455 of record NZ_LJJB01000007.1, read on the forward strand.
AGCAACTGCAGTACAATCAAAAGTTGCATCTCTACCAGAGCTCGAGACGAAAGACGATTTCGACTGCGTAAGCTTGGCATAGATAAGCAGGAGGGGAGGAAGCTATGCGTGATTTTCTGCTCTACTACGGAATATTCGCCGTCTACTATGTGATTGCGATTAATTCGTTGTATTTCATCATCATGATGTTCTCTTTCAAGAGCATCGTCGGGATATTAAAAAGCTCCATCTACTCCAGGTTTCAGGCGTTGTCAGGCTCGGAACAAGTCCCGCCGATATCGATTCTGGTACCGGCTTACAATGAAGAACTGACGATTATCGAGAATGTGCGATCACTACTCTCACTCAACTATCCGCGCTATGAAGTGATCGTGATTAATGACGGATCCAAAGACGATACCCTGCAAGTACTGACTCGTGAGTTCAAGCTCGAAGCATCAGCGAACATGCCTGTTCAGCCGCTCTTGCAGACGTCGAACATCCGGGGAATCTACCACAATCCGGCTTTCCCGAATCTTTATTTGATCGACAAAGAAAATGGTGGAAAGGCGGACTCACTGAACGCAGGGATCAACGTTGCGCACTATCCGTTGATCGCTTCGATCGACGCCGATTCGCTGCTAGAAAAAGATGCGCTGATTCGTATCGCCAAAGTCTATATGGAAAATCCGGATGAGACAGTAGCGATTGGCGGCGACATTCGGATCGCAAACGGCTGCAAGATTGAAGACGGGGTCGTCAGCGACATTCGTCTGCCGGACAAGTTTTTACCGATGATGCAATCGGTGGAATACCTCAAGGCTTTTCTCGGGGGAAGGATCGGCTGGAGTGCCATCAACGGTTTGATCATCGTGTCTGGTGCCTTTGGAGTCTTCCGCAAAGACTATGTGATCAAAGTCGGCGGCTATCGTGAAGGTTATCCGGGTGAAGACATGAACATCATCATCAAGCTGCACAAATACATGCTGGAAAACAAACTCCCTTATCGCGTCGCCTTTTGCCCGGATGCGGTTTGTTGGACACAAGCGCCGGACTCGTTCCGCATCTTGGGTAGCCAACGACGCAGATGGGGGCGCGGTAATTTAAAAAACATGATCGAGTACGGAAAGAACATGGTACTGCGACCGAAATACAAGTTATTCGGGATGCTTACTTTGCCTTTCAATATCTTGTTCGAGACACTTAATCCGTACTTCCGGATCACAGGGCTGCTTGCACTGATCGGGTACACGCTCATGGACATGACCAATGCAAATGTCCTGTTGCTGTACGGACTGCTCAATATCATCTACGGCATACTGTTGGGAGTCGGTGCTCTGCTGCTGGAGGAAATCGCGTTTCGTCGCTATCCGCGTATCCGGGATATCGTCAAAATGCTTTTCTATACAATCTTGATGTTCTTTGGCTATCGTCAGGTCGGCGTCATCTGGAGATTCCTCGGACACATCGAATATTTGAGCAATAACAATTCGTGGGGAACGATGACACGCAAGAGCTGGCAAGCTGAGGGCAACAAAAACATTTCGAGTTTGGAGGCAAGAGGATGAGTAATCTCGTACCAGCTTTTTATCAGCTTCTCGGTGAAATGGAAGCGAGCCAAACATCGTGTGGGGTTATTTTAGTGACTTGCAAAAATCTCTCGAAAGAAGGGCTGGAAGCGATCAAAGTCGCTTTTGAAACGGATACACCTGATGTGACAGCCCACTATGAGTACGACAAAACGAAAAATATCTTAGGTGTGGGATTGGAGGGGCAAAAGCTGAGTGACACCCATTTTCACGCCTTGCGAGTCAAAGATTATTTGCTAGAAAAACATCTTCTGTCAGGCAGCATGCTAATCGCGAGCTTTCCCGAAAGCTCTCGCTCATCCAGGCAAATGCTCATGAGAATGATGCAGGACATCAAAGAACTGGAAGGCTTCGGGGAGATTCACATTTATGATCCGGTAACTGCAGACGGCCAAGAGGATCAGACAAGCATCCTGCTCGTCAATTCGGATCAAACCGTAAACGAATTTTTGACGATCTATCTGCAGCGCAAAGGCTATCAGGTAAACGTAGCCAGCGATGGGATGGAGGGGATGCAGAAGTTTCAGGAAATGATGCCGGATTTGGTTATTACCGATCTGAATCTGCCAGTGATCAATGGCTATCAGCTGATGGAGCGCATCAAGCGTACTGAAAAAGACTACACCAGCAAAATCGTCATTCTTACAGATAAGCGACTGGAAGAGGATGTCCAAAAATCATTTGCTCTTGGTGCATCTGACTATATCACCAAGCCATTTTCCCCAGTGGAGCTGGAAGCAAGGGTAAAACGGCTGATTTCATAAAGAGAGAAGGAGTGGAACAACAATGGGAAGATACGAGGAGTTACAACAAAAGATTCAAATGAAAACAGCAAAAGTAGGCATTATCGGTTTGGGCTATGTGGGGCTGCCCTTGGCAATCGAAACGCTGAAAAGCGGCTACACCGTAACGGGGATCGATTTGCATGCAGGCAAGGTGGAGAATCTGAAGGCAGGCATTTCGCACGTGCAGGATATTTCCAATGAAACGCTTCAGGAATGCATGGCGGAAGGGCGTTTCTTCCCAACTACTGACTACAGTGTACTCGCAGAGCTGGATGCGATCAGCATTTGCGTACCCACTCCACTCAGTCCTAACCAAGACCCGGACACCTCCTACATCATTCATGTAGTGGATCAAATCAAAACGTACATGAGACAAGGCATGTTGATCACGCTGGAGAGCACCACCTATCCCGGAACCACAGAGGAATTGATTCAGCGTGAGTTTGAAAAGCTCGGCTTGGTAGCAGGCGTAGACTTTTTCCTCTGCTACTCGCCCGAGCGTGTCGACCCGGGTAACCGACTGTTTACTACCCACAATACGCCGAAAATTATCGGGGGCACGACGGAAAAGTGCATCGAGCTGGGCTGCTTGCTGTATGGCAATCTAGTAAAAACGGTCGTTCCCGTCTCTTCACCAAAGGTAGCGGAAATGTCCAAGCTCCTGGAAAACACATTTCGCAGCGTCAATATCGCTTTTATGAACGAGATGGCGATGATGTGCGACAAAATGGGTATTAACGTGTGGGAGGTTATCAAAGCAGCATCGACCAAGCCTTTTGGATTCATGCCTTTCTATCCGGGACCGGGGATTGGTGGGCACTGCATCCCGCTCGATCCGATGTACTTGTCCTGGAAGGCGAAAGGGTTCCGCTTCCACAGTCAGTTTATCGAGATTGCCCAATCCATCAATGATAATATGCCAGACTACGTTCTGAACAAGACGAGTCAGGTTCTCAATCTGTACGCCAAGGCGATCAAGAATTCCAAAATTCTGATCCTTGGCATGGCGTACAAGCCAGATGTGGATGATCTGCGCGAATCACCTGGGCTGGAAATCTACGAGCTGTTCGCTAAAAACGGGGCAAAGGTAGATTATTTCGATCCATATGCGACTAGCTTTGTAGATAAAGAGGGACATGTCGTTCCTTCCATCGATAACGATCCGGAGTTCTTCAAGACCTACGATTGCATGGTTTTGATCACCAATCATCGCAGTTTCGATTATCAGGCACTGGCCGACCTCGGTGTTGCCATTATCGATACAAGAAACGCCTTTGACGGCATTACAAACGCGAACATTTACAAACTTGGTAATGCTGTTGCGATTCGTCAGGAAAAAGAAATGGTTAGTATGCTTGCATAACATGCGATACCTGGACATGAGAAAGATTGCTTAAGGGAGGATTGCGTAACATGTGTGGAATCATGGGATATATCGGCAACAGAGAAGCACAATCCATCTTGATTAACGGACTGAAAAAGCTCGAATACCGCGGTTATGACTCAGCAGGGATAGCGGTGTGCGACGGGGAGTCAATTGCGGTCTGCAAAGCAAAAGGCCGTATCGATGTGCTGGAAGAGCAGGCGGAGAAATCCAGCCTGCAAGGAGAAATAGGCATTGGCCATACTCGCTGGGCGACACACGGACGTCCGTCAGACGAAAATTCTCACCCGCACTTTGATCAATCAGGAAAATTCGCGATCGTACACAACGGGATCATCGAGAACTACCTGGATCTCAAGCAAGAGCTGGAAGAGCGGGGAGTCGTATTCACTTCGCAGACAGACACGGAGGTCATCGTCCATTTGCTGGCGGAATTGTACGACGGAGACATCGTTTCCACGGTACAACAAGTGGCTGGAAAAATTCGCGGGGCGTATGCCTTGGGTGTCATGACGGAGCATGAGCCGGACAAACTGATAGCCGTCCGGCTCGCCAGCCCGTTGATCATTGGGGTAGGAACTGGAGAGAACTTCATTGGCTCGGATATTCCCGCTGTGCTGGAGCATACGCGTGATGTCTACGTTCTCGAAGATGGCGACCTGGCCATATTGACCAAAGATTCGGTCACTGTGATGAATCTGGAGACGAATCAACTGATCGAGCGCGACCTGCTGCGAATTGAATGGGACAAGGAGCAGGCAGAAAAGGACGGATACGAGCATTACATGCTCAAAGAAATTTACGAACAGCCGCGTGCTCTGCGCAACACCATGACTGGGCGCATTGACGAAGCGGGACAACAAATTGTGTTCCCGGATCTCCAGCTGTCGACTGAAACCGTCAAGGGGATCGAAAAAATATACATAGTGGCCTGCGGAACGGCCTACCACGCAGGAATGATTGGAAAGCACGTGATTGAAAGTCTGGCTCAGATCCCTGTGGAAATCGATGTGGCGTCAGAGTTTCGTTACAGACGGCCCCTTTTTAAAGGGAAAACTCTTACGATCGTGGTCAGTCAATCCGGTGAGACGGCGGATACGTTGGCTGCCTTGCGCGAGGCCAAACGTAACGGCTCAAGCATTTTGGCGATTACGAATGTCGTGGGCAGCTCCATTGCGCGAGAAGCCAATCACCTGATCACGACAAACGCAGGTCCGGAAATCGCGGTTGCTTCTACGAAGGCATATACCTCCCAGTTGATCGCCTTTTATCTGCTCGGACTGTATTTGGCACAAGAGAAGGAGACGCTGCCTTCGGAGGAGAGAAAGTCTTTGATCGCTGCCTTGCAAAAGCTACCTGAGCAGGTGGAGACGGTTCTCGCTCATGCAGAAGGGATTCATACGTTTGCCCAATCCATCAAGGACGAAGGACATCTGTTCTTCATTGGGCGTGGTCTCGATTATGCTGTCTCGCAGGAAGGCTCACTGAAGCTGAAAGAAATCTCTTACATTCATTCTGAAGCTTATGCGGCCGGAGAGCTCAAACACGGGACACTGGCGCTCATTCAGGAAGGGACACGCGTCATCGCGTTGTCTACGCAAGCAGAGCTGCATGAAAAAATGGTCAGTAACATTACGGAAGTGAAAGCGAGAGGGGCAAACGTTCTCGGGATTGCACTCGAAGATAATGTAGAGCTGCATCGATCTGTGGATGATGTGTGCCTGATTCCGTCAACCGATGCGCTATTGACTCCGATCTTGAGCGTCATTCCTCTTCAGCTTATCGCCTATTACACCTCAGTTGCCTTGGGAAATGATGTGGATCGTCCGCGGAATTTAGCAAAAAGTGTAACAGTCGAATAGCAACGCCCGTCCTTACTCACAAAGAAGGACGATAAAAGGAGGATTGAGTACATGAGCACCTCGAATCGGACGTTGAATCAGGAGATTTTGCTGGAGATCATGCTCCAGGCCTATCAGCTGGGCGTGCAGAGGAAAGATATCAACTTGGGAATGATGATAGACACGTTAACCTATGAATTAAAGCCATACTTCGAGCAGGAGATTCAGCTTCGAGCGTATAGAAAGAGCGAGCTGGACGGGACGGAGGGAATCGGATGAACATACATGCAGTTATATTGGCGGCCGGAAAAGGAACGCGGATGAAATCCCGATTGTACAAGGTCATGCATCCGGTTTGCGGCAAGCCAATGATCGAGCACGTCGTCGAAGCAGTAGAAGACCTGGCATTACATAAACTAGTCGTGGTGATCGGCCATGGTGCAGAAGCGGTCATGCATCAGCTGGGAGACCGCGTCAGCTACGCCCATCAACAAGAGCAGTTGGGTACAGCGCACGCCGTGTGGATGTGCCGTGAAGCATTGGAAAATCAGGAGGGGATCACCCTCGTCTTAAATGGAGATACACCTTTGGTACGAAAAGAGACGTTGCATCAACTCCTCTCCTATCACCGGGAGAGGGGAGCAGCGGCTACTGTACTGACTGCGATCGTAGACAATCCGACCGGATATGGCAGGATCATCCGCGACGAGAGCGGCAACGTCAGACGGATTGTGGAAGAGAAGGATGCTACCTTGGGCCAGAAAAAGGTGTGTGAGATTAGCACGGGTATCTTTTGCTTCGATAATCGCAAGCTCTTTGAAACGATACCGCTCGTCTCTAATGATAACGCGCAAGGGGAGTATTATTTGCCGGACGTGTTGTCTCTCTTGCAGGATCAAGGCTCCGTGATTGGTGCGTATGTTGCAGATGATCCGGAAGAAGGGGCAGGTGTCAATGACCGGATCCAGCTGGCGCAAATGGAACAAAAACTGCGAAAACGAATCAATGAACGCCACATGAAGGGTGGCGTGACGATCATTGATCCGGTCTCGACCTATATTGATTCGGACGTGCAGATCGGATCAGATACGGTAATTTATCCAGGCTCCTATCTAAGCGGACATACCCGAATCGGAGAAGGGTGCGCGATTGGGCCAAACGCACACGTGATCGACAGTGCAATCGAGAGCCATGTGCAAGTGAGTTCATCTACCGTCGTAGGCAGCAGGATTCCACGCGACGCCATTGTTGGTCCGTACGCGTATGTGAGTGGGGAAACAGGAAAATCAGTGGAGCGAGCAGATGAGCGTCACCTTCGCGAGGAACATTTGCTAGCAACTGCGCAAGCAACCGGAGGACGATGCTGATACCGCGATGGGCACGGACTGGCATACACCATATTTGGGTATGGTTGTTGGCTGCCATCTGCGTTTCGATCGTTATGTGGGCCTTGTTACAGCTCCGTTCCACCCCTTCCTATATCAAGGCGACATGGATTTGGGATGCCAGCATCATTTCTTCACAAACAGAGGAAATCGTCGCCTTTGCCGAACAATACGACATCAATTTGATCTATCTGCACATTGAGCCGACAACGCTTCGCCCTCAGGATTATCGTGACTTTATCCAAACGGCAAGCCGAGCGTCCATCCGGGTCGAAGCGTTGGGAGGCGATCCGAACTGGGCATTGACAGCGAATCGTGGGAGCATTAGCGATCTCATCTCCTGGGTGAAGGCCTTTAACCGTTCGGCCAAGCCAGATGAGCAATTTCAGGGCATCCACGTAGACATTGAGCCGTACCTTTTATCCGAATGGAAGAAGGATCAGGACGACGTCGTAAAGCAATGGATGAAAAATGTCGTCTATCTGACTGCGGAAACGAAAAAAGACTCCAGCTTGCTGGTCAGCGCTGATCTTCCCTTTTGGATCGATACCGTGACCGTACCGGGGGAGTCAGAAAAAGTGAGCAACTGGATGGTAGAGCGTCTGGACAGCATCACCTTGATGGCCTATCGAAATCACGCGCAGGGCCCGAATGGCATTGTTGACATCGTGCATAGCATCGTAGCGGATGCGAATGCGCGTAAAAGTGGCTCAGTAGTGGTAGGAGTCAATATTTTGGAATCCAAGGAAGGCGCAAATGTGAGTTTTCACCAAGACGGAACAGCCGAAATGGAGAGCCAACTGGCGATCCTGCAGGACGAGCTTGCGGAAAATCCCGCCTTTGCGGGTAGCGCTGTTCACGATTACGAGAGTTGGCTCCATGCGAGCAGACGAGAGGAGTTACGATGAAAGCCGCGCGAATCTACCTGAGTGTTCTCTGCCTTACGCTCGGCTTTCTATTCGGCTTTTCCCCTGCGGAAAAAAAGAGTAAAGCCACATGGATCTGGCAGTCCGAAACAATTGGCCGGGACAAGCAACAGATATTAAGCTTTTGTGAGCAAAACGAAATTACACTGATTTACTTGCGTATCGATATGAACAAAACGTATGACTACTATCGCTCCTTTATCCGGGATGCCAATGCGAGAGGGATCGAAGTGCACGCTGTCGCTGGTCATCCGGCGTGGGCTTTGGCTAGCAATCAAAAGCGCATGCTGAAGATTGTGAACTGGGTAAAGCAGTACAATGAGTCCGTGACCAGGGCAGAGCAAGTGAGAGGCATCCAGCTGGATATCGAGCCATATCTGTTGCCGCAATGGGAGACGGAGCAGGAGCGAGTCATTCGGGAATGGCAGTCAAACATCGACGTGTTCACTGCAGAGGTGAAGAAAGACAGTGACTTGGAGGCGAGCGCTGCAATCCCGTTCTGGATGGATGACATTCCTACACCGAGTAACCGGGATCTATCTCTCTCCACATGGTTGATTTCCCGTTTCGATACGGTGTGTATCATGGCGTATCGGGACAAGCTGGATGGCCCAAACGGCCTTTTGGCTCTGGTCGAAGAGGAGATGAACCAGGCAGACAAGCTGGAGCGCCGGGTGCTCATCGCGGTGAATATGAAAGAAATCGAGGATGACCACGCTTCGTTTGCAGAAGAGGGAGCCGAGGATATGAATCAGCTACTGGAAAAGCTGCCGGCAAAAATGGCTGATCATCCTTCTTACAGCGGGAATGCGATCCACGATTATCGGTACTGGAAGGAGGCTGCTGGTGTGACGCCACCGGTAATAGAACAACCGAAAGGCTATCGGGGGACGTATATCTGGCGGGCAGAAACTCTGAAGTCAGAAAGTGACGAAATTCTCGACTTCGCGAAAGAAAACGACGTGAATCTGCTCTATGTTCGTATCGATCTCCAACAGTCCCTCGACATGTACCGGGATTTTGTCAGGAAGGCAAATGCGGCAGGGATCGAAGTGCATGCCATGGGTGGCCATCCGATTTGGGCTCTGGAGGAAAACAGGGGTAAGATCCTGAAACTGGTCAAATGGGTTAAAGCCTACAACCAGGAGGCTTCTGCGGATGAACAATTCTGCGGAGTACATCTGGATATCGAACCGTACGTCATGCCACGCTGGCGTGAAGACAAAGAAGCTGTGCTCCGTCAATGGATGGGAAATATCGAGGCATTCGTTGCCGAGGCAAAAGACGGCGACCTGGAAGTAAGTGTGGACTTGGCTGCATGGCTGAACAATACCCCCACGCCGGGAAGGCCGGACACGCCTTTTTCTCACTGGATGATGGACCAGATGGATCATACCACATTGATGGCGTTCCGGGACCGAGCTGAGAGCATCGTAGGACTGGTGGAAAGTCAGATGAAGTACGCTTCGGACAGCGGGAAAAAGCTCGTTGTAGCCGTAGAGACGAAAGAGTCTCACGAAGGGAATTTCGTCAGCTTCTATGAAGAAGGAATGGGCGAGATGAATCGCCAGCTCGAACGGGTAGCTCAGCTGCTGGGTGGTTATTCCTCGTATATGGGACAAGCCATTCACGCCTATGAATACTGGAAAAACGGAAAAGACTAATGTCTGGTACAGCGTACCGGCGTGCCGATTTCATGTACAATAGAGAAAAATGAGTGCAGAGAAAGAGGCGAAATTGCCATGCGGGATATACAAAGCCGCCACAATGGCCTTCCACCGCGCACACCCGACATGTTGTACAACATCGTGCGCAAGTTTTATCGGGGCGCAGTCAGCCATTACGATCTGATCCAGGAGAAAAAAGCAGTGGTGCGTGCCACGTGGGAGCATCAGAAAGCAACCGGAGAGGATGCCGAGCTTCGTCAGGCACTTCATACGTTGTTTCTCGAATTTCACTTTTACGTGACTTGCTGGCTGCAAATAGAAATGGCGTTGTTTCGGTTGGCTAGACAGGACGAAGAGCAATCCCGTGTGCTGGAACGCTTTCGCCCTGATTTGGAAAAGCATCTGGGAGTCCGTGAGCAGTTGGATCAGACGGAGGCTTGTGTCGAGGCTCAGCTTCGGCAGGATGGACCAAATGGAGCTTCTGTAGAGCGAGATATGTACTGGTTTGAGGGGATCACTTTTACTGTAGATGAACAGAGCCTGCAAACTTTGCACGCGCTGTATGAGGCGATCCAGCAAGCGAGGACGAAATAAGCTGAATAAAAAAAGCGTGGCTGTCATGAAAAAGACAACCACGCTTTTTTATTACATCATTCCTGGGAAAATAGAGCCGGTATGCGCTGTCATTTGACCGCCGTTGTTCAGGCTGCGTACTTCCTGAACGTTGGTGCCAGCAAAGCCAGGCGAGTACATGGATTGGCTACCTGTGCCAATCGAACTTCCGTAGCTTTGGTAGGATTGTTGCGCTTGTTGTTGTTGTTGTTGTTGTTGTTGTTGTGGATACAGGCCATAGCCGCTGCTCATGATCCCGGCAGATGCTGTGCCACCTTGATTTAGCTGGCGTACTTCCTGCACATTCGTCCCGGCAAAGCCAGGGGAGAAAATGCTTCCGCCGAGTTGGGAAGAGTACCCTGTGTTGTTGGTGTAACCAGTTTGTCCAGTGTAACCTTGACCTGCGTATCCGGTGTTGTTGCGTTGTTGAACCTCCTGGATGTTGGTTCCGGCAAAGCTAGGCGAGAAGATCGAATTGGTAGCAGTGCCATAGCTAGGCTGATAGGTAGACTGTGCCTGCATGTATCCGCTTGGCTGTGCTTGTATGTAGCCGGTGTTATGCGGGTGGAGATAATTGATCGGCTGCGTTTGTTGATAGCTGTTCATTTGTGTTTGTTGGAAGCCTTGTTGCTGAGGAGCGGCATAGCCCGAGTTGAGCTGTCTCACCTCTTGAACATTGGTATTGGCAAAGCCAGGTTGGAACATTGCTTGCGTGCCTCCGATACCGCCACCGTAGCTCAGTCCGTATGTAGGGGTTTGTGCAGCCGGGGAATGACCACCTTGGTTCCAGTATTGAACCTCGTGTGCGTTGGTGTTGGCATACCCAGGTTGGAACATAGCGTTTGTTTGGCCCATTGCTCCAGAGATATGTGGTTGTAGTTGGGATTGCATGATGTTGTTATTGTAGGTCATGAGAAGACCACCTCCTGCACCATATCTTTTCCAAGGTTCGCCAGGTAATGCACGAAATGACGAAACAAGAGAATTCTTTATTTTGCAGAAAATGGATGCGCAAAAAACATGCCGGATCGTTAACCGGCATGCTCCTGCAGATCGTTCGGATTCCAGTGCCCAAAGGCTAGCCACAGCGTTGGTTTTCCTGTAGGACCGATGCTTGCTTTTACAGGCTCAAATCCTAACCCGCGAAACAATGCCAGACTGGCTTCATTGTCTAGAGCAACCCGCACATACAGTTTGGGCAGCCGCTGACACAGGTGAGCGGTCAGCGCTTTGCCGATGCCGCGATTGCGATATCGTTTGTCGACAACCAAAAAGGAGTGTCCAAGACCACAGCGCGATACCGCAAACATGCCGATCACACGCTTTCCGTTTATCGCTAGCGCCACCGTCGTTCCTTGCTCCGACATCTTTTTGGGCGTGAGGCGTGTCAGCCAGTCGATTGCATGCTTGGTAATGCGGCGATCTCCTTCCTGTCGAGCAAACCGGACCAATGTCGATTGAGATTCAGCTAATGCTTGTGGCGGCATGATCAAATATTTCAGTTTCATGTTCATTACCCCGCTACGACTCTTCGCCCACTTTGCAGGCGGGATACATACTGTGCGTAATGGATGAGATTGGACAGAGAAAGGTGGCGAATCGTAGGTTCGTCGAATTTCTCCGGTTTGGCATTGGCTTCAAAAAACCAGAGCTTGCCGTCTTCCGTCAATCCCAGATCCATGGACATTTCAGCCAAATCTTTGATTTCCTCATTGAGAGTACGAGCGATCGTCAAACATGTCTGGTGGATCGCCGTCTCCATTTTCTCAGGATCATCAGTGAACAGAGAATGGAGTACGCTGGACAACGAATGGATGGAACCACCGCGGGGAACATGGGTGGTGATACTTTGAGACCCCGCTCTGCGGATGCCGATTCCAGTCACGCTCCACTCTCCATTTCCATCCTTTTGTACGAGCGCTCGCACGTCAAACGGCTTTCCTTGATAACGTGCCCGTTTGATTCCTTGCTGAATGATGTATTTCTTTTGGTGAACCAGACCCTTGATATGCTTCCATACATCATCCAGATTGGTAAAACGGCGTGTGACGGCTTTTTGATCTTTCAGACGCTCTAGTCGCCACACATCGTTTTTGTATTCCACGCGCATGATTCCCTCACCAGCTTTGCCTCGAACAGGCTTTAGATAGACAAAGCGATGTTCCGTACAAAAACTGCGAAAACGAGCAAGCGTGTCAAGTTTTTTCGTCACAGGTAAAAAAGCTTGCACGTTTGGATATTTACCTAGCATCTGAAACTGTTCTTGTTTATCAAAGAAACATCGATTAAACAGAGTGACGTTGGGCAAGTCGTTGATGCGGGAGATTGTGTTGAGCACTTCCGGACGTTGCTCCGCCTTACGGGTGGGGATGCGGTTGTATACGACGTGCGGAAAAGGGAGGATGGCTTCTTGCCAAATATTTTGGCGATCGTTATATAGGTAGCCGCGGACTTTCTTTGTCTCCCAATTGATGCTCTGCGGCGTGAATACGTACACAAGAGCTCCCCATTTTTTTCCGGAGAGGGAGATATCCTTGAAATTATCCCGATTTCCCACGAATGCTGCCCCTTCACCGACGGTCATGATGCCGATTAATGGCCCGAGACGCAGGGAGTTGTTGACCATCTTCCAATTGATCCGGGTGCGAATGCGACCAGGTTGCTGATTGGGCAGACCGGTGTGCAACCGTTTATGGTGAGAAAAAGGTCCAAGGCTGGCGAATAACGGTTTACGGGCACGATTGGCCAATGCTTGCCGTGGAAGTTGCAGAAACCATTTGCCGCTTGGGAGGATGGTCAACCACCCGGAGCGCTTCCTTTGCATGGGTGTTCCTCCTTCCTGAAAAAACGGTGCTTTTCGCATGGATCAAAAATTTGCGAGATAGCAGCTGTAATCAACGAGAAGCTTGCGAGATTCGTAGTCAGCCTCTTTGAGCCGGGCGTGCTTAAAGATGGAACGGCCAGGCTTGGAGTTCGCTTCGAACATCCATACATGACCATGAGTATCGATTCCCATATCGAGGCCTAACTCGCCCAGATCGATCCCTTTTGCCAGCTCGATCGCACTTGCTAGGCGGATTGACGCATCCGAAATACGCTCTGTCATCAGGGCTTTTTGTCGACCAAATAGTTGCTGAAGCAGTTCATCGCCCGGAATGACGGTGCCGCCCGTTCGAACATGGGTGGTCACGCTGCCAGACCCTGCCACTTTGGCAGCCGTGCAGGAAACGACCCATTCATTTTGCAGGTTCTTATGCAAATGGACGCGAAAATCAAAGGGACGTCCGTGGAACGTCATCAAAGAAATTCCTTGCTGGGCGAGGTAGGAACCGACACGACGGCTGCGAAACACATGCTGGTACAGAGAAGATAGCTTGGTGAAATGACGTTTTACGTTACCGCTGCCGTTGTGATAAGACGCGTCATATCCGGCTCCTGCACGCACTACCTTTACGATGCCGTAGCCCAAACTGCCGTTTTTCGGTTTCAGGTAGACGATAGGATATTTTCGAATCAGGTTGCGTACGGTTTGCAGGGATGGAGACGTGTACGTTTCGGGTATGTGCTCATTCACTTCCGGATTGGGGTAGAGGAGCTGGTGAACGCCCCATTTGTTCAAGAAGCCGTGGTTGAACATCGGCGTGTTTGGATAATTCGCCAGCTTGTATTTGAAGTCTCGTACGGCTTCATGCTTTTCTGCAGAACGAGAGGGAATGCGGTCATATATGACATCAGGTATTGCAGTGGTCATTCTTCTCCAGACATAGGTGCCATTTTTACCTTTGCGTAAAAACCAAGCAATCACCTCGTTTTTATCCCAGTCCACGTCATCGGGCGAAAAAATGTAGTAGAACACGCCTTTTCCTTCTTGAGCCTGTAACAGCTTTTGCAAAAACGATGTTCGTGGTCCAATCGGGTTACGAGGGTCTCTGCGTACCCCAGTCGTGACGATACCAATGGCAGGACCAAGCCGGAGATTTTCTCCCTCGCGCTTGAGGTTGATCAGACCTCCGTGAGGGATGCTTAGCTCGTTTTGTAGTAAGCTTGTGATTTTCACGATATTCCCATCATGATTTCGCTTATCAATCAGAACAGTTGCGACTGCTTCCTTCTTTCCCAGCGTGATCGTAACCTTCTGACGGGGTCTGAGTTGCAGCTTTTGAATGAGAGTGATTGGCAGGACGATCCCATAGACATGGGAATGGGGAAGGAAGCGAAGTCGCACGCGGTTTGTTTCCATGCTTAGTAACCTCCTACACGCTCTTTCATGAGATAGTGAGCATAACGAACAGGCTGGGTGATCGAATGAAACTGGGCAGCTGGATCGTTTATCATGGTGAACACGGTCCGACCCGGCCTACTGTTCACTTCGATAATCCAGACATTTCCAGAGGTGTCGATGCCAATATCGATCCCGAGCTCTACCAGTTTGCCGTGAGATTTCTCTAGAAAACGTGGCAGTTCTCCGGTTAACCGATCGATGGTCTGCTCAATCCGTGCCTGCATGGCTGGCTTGTAGTGGCGCGAGAGAAAGGGAGTGAGGGGGACGGCTTTGCCGCCGCCGTGCAGATTGGAGGTTATGCTTTTTTTATCACCGATGCGCACAGCCTTGCCTGTTGTTTCCCACTCTCCCTTCCCGTTTTTTTGGACCAACACACGGACGTCAAAAGGAGAGCCATCGGGCGTGTGCAGCTCTAGATAGGGCTGCACAAGAAACTTCCGACCAGTAGTGAATGTGGTGACAAGAGTCTTAAGTCCCCCCGGTTCCTTGACGACTCGACGGAAAGGCTTATTTTCTTTGTTGCGGCCCGAAATTTCATAACCGCCTCGACATTCTGTAATCCTTACGACTCCGATTCCGTGAGTTCCCGCCATGGGCTTGATGATGGCTGAGCCATAGTGATCCAATGTGCCCTGGAGAGCGGAATAGGTCAAAATCTCGGTGGGCGGCAAGGAAGGGGCTAGCACTGCAGAGTGGATGAGCATCTGGTGCACCTGCCATTTTCCAGATAGGCCGTGTCCCAAAAATGTAAGGTTACGATCGTTTTGCAACTTATCTACGAATGGTTTATAGTTGCGGTAAGCTGGGCCTACAAAACAGCGATCGTAAACGAAGGCTGGCAATGGAAAGGTGTCCGATTGCCAGGCGCCATTTTTGTATTCAAAGCCTGATACGGTTCGGGATGAAAAGTTTACCCGACGTGGGGAAAACACAAACACGCGAATACCATGCTTGCGTCCGAATAGCGTCAGCTTTTTGTAATATCCTTTGTCAATAAAGTGGGAGCCTTGGCAGCGAGTCATGATGCCTAAGGTTCTCTGATTTGCTGTCATAAGGGTCACCTTCGCCTGTTTTTCTTGGCTGTCGGTTTCGGTTTTGCTTTGGCTGCCCGTGGAAAACCACTTACATAGGCTGCATACTCAAGCATACGCACAACCGAGGGTCGAGCGCGTCGGTGAGGTTCTTCCACACCTTCTGGCAGGGGAACGGTGTTGGCAGTCTTGGATGGTTTGCTGTTTACTTCAAGCAACCAAACATGACCGCGCACATCTACACCGAGATCGACTCCAAACTCCGCGTAATGACCTGGTAATGCTTCTTCGAGTAGCACGGACAGCTTCAAGGCAACGGCTCTCAGCGTCTGAGGAGTGGGGCGGAAAGAGCTCGCCCATGGACCGCATAGACGCAGAGCCTGAAGTGGAGGCAGCATCGAACCGCCTCGTGAAATGTTGGAGACGATGCGATTTTGCCCCAAGCGAGCTACCATGGAAGTGACGGACCATTCACCTTTTCGGTCTTTTTGCACCAAAACACGAAAATCTGTTGGACGATTCTGGATGCCAATCAGTGCTAAACCTTGCTGCAGCAGGTAGGGTTTGTTTTTGGTTTGTTTAGATAGATACTGATGTAACGTTTGAATGCTAGAAAAAGTCTTGTTGAGTCCTCCTGGTCGAGCGAGCTGGTAGCCCGTATCGGTTCTGCGCAGACGGATGATTCCTCGACCCATGCTGCCGTTAGCGGGTTTTGCGTAAACCATGCGATGAGAGGCAAGCATACTTTTTAAATCATCCTGACTGTGATAGCGGACCATTTTGGGGAGGTAGGCTTCTGCTGCTTCCTGATTTTCCAGAGCGGCGTGTACATGCCACTTATTCAAGAATTGCTCATTAAAAAACGGGATGTTGGCGTCTTTGCAGCGCTGGACCCAATTGGCCATCTGTTCGCTTCGCTCCCGTTGTCTGGAAACAAGTCGGTTGTAAATGCATTGGGGTAGCGGCAAAACCTTTTGTCTCCAGACGCCGCCCTTTCGCACAAGCCCACGGACGATGCCTGCCTCCCAATTGACATCTTGAAGCCGGAAAACACAAATGATTCCACCGCGTTTGTGGCAAATATCGGCTGATTCATTGAAGAATGGGGTCAGGGGTCCAAAGGGGGATTGCGGAAACTGCGAATTGTAGGTAGAGACAAGAATACCCAAAAAGGGTCCAAATACAAGAGACTGCTGGTTCGCCTGGTAACTGGCCAGCAGGGGGATTCCCGTAGGCAGATGCAGCGCTTGGGCGATCGATGGTCGGATCAAAGTGCCTCCGTTCCGATCTATGCTGCTTACTCGGGCGCGAACCTGTTTGCTTCCGAATTGGACGGTGAGGGTAGTAGTAGAGAGATACCATTTGCGCATGTGCGCCTGGGGCAGGTAAAGGTCTACTTCCGACTTTGGCTCGTATGCTTGAACGATGGTTGGAACGTAAGACATGGTTATCCCCTTCCCATCAGGCATGAAGTTAGTCTATGGTATGAGTAGGGAAATGGTTTGGTTCCATGCATAGAAGAGAGGTTGTTAGTATATATGAATGTTTTTACAATATTAGTAAACATCGGGGTCGGTTCCGTCATAGGCGGAGTGACCAACGAACTTGCGATCCGGATGCTTTTCCGGCCGTTGAAGCCTTGGTACATCGGGCGTTGGCGAGTTCCTTTCACTCCTGGTCTAATCCCTAGTAGGCGAGATGACATCGCCATACAAATGGGCAGATTGGTGGAAGAGCATCTGCTCACGATGGAGGGTGTAAAGCGGGCATTAACCCAGAGCGGACTGGAGAACACGTTGGCAGACTGGATGAATCGGGTTGCGACGGACTGGATGACAGATGAACAAAGTTTGCGTCAGGTTCTGCAACGGGCGCTTCCCCAAATCTTTCAAGAGGACGGCACCTGGAGCGACTCCCTTCGCCAACCACTGCAGCTGCATTGGCAGACTTTTGTGGACCGCACGCTTTATCAATATGAAGAAAAGAAATTGCGTGAGCTGGTTCCACCTGCCGGACGGGAGCGTCTGGACACGGCGCTGGATACGGTCAGCGAGCTGTTACTGATGAGGCTCCGCGAATTTCTGCATTCGCCGGAGGGCCAGCAGTCCTTGCAATCAATGATTCGTGGTCTACTAGGCGGTGGAGGGGGCATGTTTGGTGGACTGGTCGGCATGTTCCTCGGAGATGACAAGATTCTGGGCAAGCTGCTGCCTCACTTGGATGACCTCTTGCAACGCCCGGAGCTGTCGCAAAAGCTGCGTCAAATGCTGGGGATTGAAACGGACAAGCTGCTCGATAAAAACGTGGGCGAGCTTGTGCAGTGGATCGGCCGTGATCAGATCGATGACTGGTCCCGAGCGCTGTTTACGAGACTGGAAGAGCAGAGTCTGAGAATCGTGGATGAGCCGTTGTCCCGCCTCACTTCACCATTCCAGAATGCGGTCAACACGGAGCTCATTCCCCGTTTGACGCGGTGGATGATAGAGACGCTGGAAAAGAATGTGGAACTTATTTTTCAAAAGCTCGCGATTCGCGAGATCGTGACCCGCCAGGTAGAAGGATTCCCGATTGAGAGGATCGAAGAAATGGTGGTCGGCATTTCCGGTCGTGAGTTCCGCATGATTACTGTGCTCGGTTTTATACTAGGTGGTATTATAGGGCTTGTTCAGGGATTGCTCTCTAGCTGGCTAGGTTAGTAAAACTGAAAAGAAACTGTAAACCACCTGTAATATTCCTGTAATATAAGAGGGGTAAGATAAAACTACGATGAAAACCCCCTTAATGATATACTTTCTGATTCGGTAGCTTGAAAAAGCTACCCTTTTTTTTTGCCTCACCTTCGGGTATATTGTTCCAAGGAGCCAGTACGTTGAACGGGTGGGAGAGTAGGAAGGGGGAAAGCGACTTGGCAACAAAACACGAACAAATCTTGCAATATATTGATCGCCTTCCGATCGGCTCAAAGATATCGGTGCGGCAGATCGCCAAGGACCTGGACGTGAGCGAGGGTACGGCTTATCGTGCGATCAAGGAAGCCGAGACGCAAGGCTACGTCAGTACCATTGAGCGTGTCGGGACGGTACGAATTGAGAAAAAACAGAAAGAAAATATAGAGCGGCTTACTTTCGCCGAAGTAGTCAATATCGTCGACGGGCATGTGCTGGGTGGGCGAGAAGGCTTGCACAAGACATTGAATAAATTCGTCATCGGTGCGATGCAGCTGGAAGCCATGATGCGCTACATTGATGCTGGTAGTTTGTTAATCGTAGGGAACCGCTATCAGGCTCACAAAATCGCCCTGCAGCAAGGAGCTGCGGTGTTGATCACCGGGGGCTTCGATACGAGCGAAGAGATCAAGCAATTGGCGGATCGCCTTGCGCTGCCGATAATTTCGTCTAGCTACGATACGTTTACTGTAGCTTCCATGATCAACCGGGCCATTTACGATCGCCTGATTAAAAAAGAAATCGTCATGGTAGAGGATGTGCTCAAGCCGCTGGCAGAAACACCGGTCTTGTTACCATCCGATCCTGTGGCCAAATGGCATCAATATACAGAGCTGTATCAGGACACACGCTTCCCTGTCGTAGATGAGCATATGCGCTTGATCGGGATCGTAACCTCCAAAGACATCATCGGCCATGAAGAGACCGCGACGATTGACAAGGTTATGACCAAAAATCCGATTACGACCTCTCCGCGAGTATCGGTGGCTTCATCGGCGCACACGATGGTATGGGAAGGAATCGAGCTGTTACCTGTTGTGGATAATCACCGAAAGCTGGTGGGTGTCCTTAGTCGGAACGACGTATTAAAAGCCCTGCAATATACAGCCAAGCAGCCGCAAATGAGTGAAACGTTCCCGAATTTGATCATGTCCCACTTCCGCGAAGAGCGTAAGGCGGATGAACTCTTGTACCTAGGCGACGTGACACCGCAGATGACCAACCATCTCGGAACCATCGCGAGCGGAATCATGACCACAGTTATGGTAGAAGCCGCCTGTAATTTGTTGCGTCACCATCGGCGAGGGGATATGGTGCCGGAAAACGTCACAGTCTATTTCCTGAAGCCTGTGCAGATGGAGAGCCAGATAGAAGTACAACCGCGCTTGCTGGATATCAGCCGCCGCTTTGGTAAAGTAGAAGTGTCTGTCTACCATGGGGAGCAGCTGGTCGGTCAGGCGATGGTGACGGCACAAATCATCGAACGATAACCAAAAAGGTAAAAGGCCAACTGGACATCGAAAGCGTCCGGTATGGCCTTTTTTTAGCTTACGCTTCGACCCAATTTCCTTTGCGGAACAGTGGTACCAACGTGCCATCTGCAAGTTCGCCGTCAATGTCGAGCTGATCCGATCCAATCATAAAATCCTCGTGAACCACGCTGATGTTTGCACCACGTTCTAACAACTCTTCTTTTGACAGGCCGGTTCCTCCCTCGAGATTAAACGGATAGGCGCTGCCGAGAGCAAAGTGGCAGGATGCATTTTCGTCTACCCCGGTGTTGTAGAAGATTCGATTCAGATTGGAAATAGGGGAATCGTGTGGTACGAGAGCAACCTCCCCGAGATAGCGAGCACCATCGTCCGTTTCCAGAAATGACTGTAAGGCATCGTAGCCTACTTTTGCTGAGAAATCTGTGACTTTGCCATCCTGAAAAGTCAGGGAAAACCGATCGACGATTGTACCGCTCAAAATGAGTGGCATCGTACTGGAAACCGTGCCGTTTGTCCCTTGGCGGCGTGGCATTGTAAAGACTTCCTCGGTGGGTACATTCGCGATAAATTCTACGCCTGCCTGATTGAGACTGCTGCCGCCTGCCCATAAATGATGGTCGACTAACTCGACAGTCAGATCTGTTCCTGGTCCTTTATAATACAGCTTTTTATACTGTTTTTCGTTTAATTTCCCACACAAGGACTTCAGATTCTGAATGTGCTGCTGCCACGCACTGACAGGGTCGTTTTGATCTACGCGGGTCATGTGAAAAACGGCTTCCCACAAAGCCTGTATACGTTCCGGGTACGGTAGCTCTGGGAAAGCTTTGTCCGCCCATGCTTGTGTCGGGGCATTGATCAGGCACCAGCTCAATTTATTGGACCGGACGTAGCCCAAGTATTTTTGTCTAGCTGTCGCAGCCGCCAACCTTGCAGCACTGACCTTGGCATTGTCGATCCCATCAAATAATTCAGGATTGGGTACATCGATTTGGAGTAGTGCGCCGCCTGACTCTGCGAGCTGTTCCATGGAGGACGCGATCCACTGCGGATAATAGTGAAACGACTCGTCGCTCGCATATTCAAATCGGGCACGAGTAACGGCATCGTCGTCCCACACGACCTGCACGTAAGTAGCTCCAGCTTCGTACGCTTTACGGACGATGATCCGGACGAATTCAGCGCACTCCAGCGGTGCACCTAGATACAGGACCTGTCCGGGTTGCAGGTTTACACCTACTTTGATGACAAGCTCCGCGTACTTGTGTATGTGCTGCTCGAACGGATTCATGGGCAGACCTCTTTTCAAGAAAATAGGATGGCTTCCGTTAGTACGAATGCAATGGAACAATTGTTTCAAATTTCCATGTGGTTGACAAGGTGAGAGAGAATGAGTACCATCTAATTAAATGACTATCTAATTAGGTGAAGTAATGAAAACGAAACGGGTGATGGCACATGCAATTAGACAAACTTGTAGCCTTTCATAAAGCACTGGCTGACCCGACGCGCATTCGCATTCTCGCGATCTTGGCGAATGGACCACTACACGGGCAGGCTCTGGCAGGAAAAATGGGAGTGACGCCTCCGACGATCACGCACCATATGGCAAAACTGCGTGAGGCAGGAGTGGTTTATGAGAGAAGGGACAAGAACACGATTTATTTTTACGTGCACGAACTCAACATGAAACGGCAGTCACAAGCCATTTTGGATGTACTGGAAAAAGCAAAGAATGCACAGGGCGATTGGATGGAGGAAGCTCCAGAGGTAGATCAGAGGAGGGAGAGCATGGCAGCAGAACAATTACAGGTCATCCGCAACTTTATGACGCAGGATGGTAAGCTCAAACAAATACCGGTTCAACGTAAGAAAAAGCTGATTGTTTTGGAACATTTGGTACGCGGACTAGAGAGAGGAAGAAAGTATCAGGAGAAGGAGATCAATGAGTACATCAAGGCGTTCCATGAAGATTTTGCCACGATCCGTCGCGAGTTCGTCATGAATCACTATATGTATCGGGAGGACGGGATCTACGAGTTGAATCCTGAGGAGATGTGGGCGAAGGAGTAAAAGAATATAAAAAAGGACAACCGTCAGCACTGCACTCGGGTTGTCTGAAGCAATAAGATGTCACACAGGGACATTATAGCCTACGTATAAAAGGTTTAGCTACACGAAACGGCTGGAAACGGAGGTAAGAGATTTCCAGCCCTCCCTCTCGTCCTCCAATCTTCTACTTTCCGCGCTACACGCCTTTCTTTAATTCAGCGAGCCATAGAGTTTTATAACGAAAATAATTGCGTGTTCCCAAATACAAATTGATGATTCCCACGCCCAGCATCGCCAGAGCGACCACGATTCGGACCGTATCCAACTGCTCAAAGGTGAACTGATTGATGCCGAACAAGGTAACCAAAAGCCCCAAGGCGATATTCATTTTTCCCAGGGTCATGCGGGAAGCCAGCGGATGGATGCCCTGTCTGCGGGCATGGATGCTGAAATACACACTGGCAACCAGCGATGCGAGTACGCCGGTCAAGTAAAAGGCAGACCACATATACGGATTCATCCTCTCTACCAATCTGGTATTATCCTACCAAAAGAGCGCAACGGTGGTCAAATTCCCAAAGAACATTTGTTCCTATTACCCACGTGCGCATTTCTTTTCGGTATAATAGAAAGTGGGGAAGAAAAAGAAACGATTTGGAACGGAACCAGAGAGGAAGGAACAGCATGACCTCCTTTGTCCATTTGCATGTTCATACGGAGTACAGCCTGCTTGACGGAGCTGCGCGTATCGAACCGCTGGTAGCTCGTGCAAAAGAATTGGACATGCACGCACTCGCGATTACGGACCACGCCAATCTGTACGGAGCGATTCCGTTTTATAAAGCTTGCCTGGAGGCAGGCATCAAGCCGATTATCGGCATGGAAGTATACGTAATGGAAGGAAACTTGCAGGATCGTGTGCGCAATGCACCGGCCCCGAGCCATTTGATTTTGCTGGCTGAAAATGAACAAGGCTATCGCAATCTCTTGAAGCTGGCGACCATTGCGCAAACAGAAGGAAATTACATTTTGCCTCGCTTAAACAAAGAGGCGCTCGTCCGTCATTGTGCAGGCTTGATTGCACTCAGCGCATGTCGTGAAGGGGAAGTGGCTAGGCTCCTGCTGGCAGGAGATTCGGAGGGAGCAAAGGAAGCTGCTTTGTGGTATCGCCACACGTACGGACCGGACCATTACTTTCTGGAGCTTGCGGATCACGGGTTGGAGCAGGAGCGAAGGCTGAATGCGCGGCTTGTCCGACTGAGTGAAGAGACTGGTATTCCTCTGGTCGTCACGAACAACGTTCATTACGTTGATCAAAGCGATCATGCCACACACGACATCCTCCTCGCGATTGGAGAAGGCAAGACGGTGGGTGAGGAAAATCGTCTCCGCTACGAGACTGATCAGTATTACTTGAAGAGTGGAGAAGAGCTTGCCCCTGCGTTTGCTTTTGCTCCTGAGGCACTGGCCAATACGGTAGCGATCGCCGAGCGCTGCCAGGTGACGTTGTCGTTTGGAGAACATATTTTGCCAGAATTCCCTTTGCCAGCAGGACAGGATTCGACGGTGTTTTTACGGGAGCTGTGTGAAAAAGGTTGCCTGGAGCGATACAAGGAACTGACTCCGCAAATTCGTGAGCGATTGGATCACGAGCTGACCATTATTACAGGGACAGGCTTTACCGATTACTTTTTGATCGTTTGGGACTTCATGCGCTATGCCCATCAGAACGGCATTCCGACAGGACCGGGTAGAGGATCGGCAGCAGGGAGTCTGGTTGCCTATGCACTCAAGATTACGAACGTAGACCCTTTGCGCTTTCAGCTGCTGTTTGAGCGTTTCCTGAATCCAGAGCGGGTGACGATGCCCGATATTGATATCGACTTTTCAGTAGAGCGCAGAGATGAAGTGATTCATTATGTGGCAAATAAATACGGCCATGATCGTGTGGCTCAGATCATTACCTTTGGTACGATGGCGGCGCGTGCAGCAGTGCGCGATGTAGGACGTGCGCTGGGCCTGTCACTCGGACTGATTGATCGTGTGGCGAAAATGATTCAGCAGTCGCCGGGAATGACGATCGAACGGGCGATGAACATCAATCCGGAGATTGCCAAGCTGTGCGGGGAAAACAAGCAGGTAGCCCAATTGATTGCTACGGCAAAAGGAGTAGAGGGCTTGCCGCGGCATGCATCCACGCATGCGGCGGGAGTGGTCATCTCCCGAGAGCCGCTGACGGAGTATGTGCCTTTGCAGACTGGCAATGAAGGCTTGGCGCTCACGCAATATCCAATGGAGATTTTAGAAGAAGTGGGCCTGTTGAAAATGGACTTTCTCGGCCTGCGCAATCTGACGATTATCCAAGAAACCTTGCGCAATCTCGAGCACCAGGGAAACCCAATCGATCTGGAAGCTATCCCGACAGACGATCTCAAAACCTTTCGGATGCTCTCACGTGGAGAGACGACGGGCGTATTTCAGCTGGAATCATCCGGTATGCGCAACGTTCTGCGAGATCTGAAGCCGTCCAATCTGGATGATATAATCGCTGTCCTGGCGCTGTATCGTCCGGGACCGATGGAGATCATTCCACAGTATATCGCGGCCAAACATGGTCAGACAAACGTCCAATACGCCCACCCCGTGCTGGAGCCGATTTTGCGGGAGACGCATGGCTTCATGATCTATCAGGAGCAAATCATGCAGGTTTCTTCCGCGCTGGCTGGGTTTAGTCTGGGAGAAGCAGATATTCTGCGGCGTGCTGTGGGGAAAAAGAAACGGGAGCTCTTGGCAGAGCAACGAGAGAAATTCGTAGCTGGTTGTGTCAAACAAGGCTATGGGGATGAGCTGGGCAACGAAATCTACGACCTGATCGTGCGCTTTGCCGATTACGGCTACAACAAGGCCCACTCGGTCGCGTATGCCGTCATCGCCTATCAGATGGCGTATTTGAAGGCGAATCATCCGCTTGCGTTTATGGCGGCCTTGCTCTCCTTGTCCATCGGCAGTCAAACGCGCATTGCCGAGTATACCGAGGAAGCTCGTCGCTTGCAGCTACAGGTACTGACCCCAGATGTGAACCGTAGCAAAGCGCATTTTACAGTGGAGCAGGATGCGATTCGCTTCGGCTTGGCTGCAGTTAAAAACGTGGGATACAGCGCTATCGAGTCGATCGTCAAGGAACGGAGCAGCAGACCGTATCGGGACGTGTTTGATTTTTGCGCGAGGGTTGATGCACGGCTGGTGAACAGACGGGTCGTGGAGTCGCTGACGTTATGTGGGGCGCTAGATTCGCTGCCTGGACATCGCAGTCAGCTTCTCATGCTGTTGGATGAAGCGGTGGGCAAGGCAAACGGCAAGCGAATTGAGCGTGATGCAGATCAAATGAATCTGTTTGCAGGAGACGATGCGGGAGCACCCGTGCGCGAACCGGAGGATTATCCGGAAGTGCCGCCTTTTTCACGTGCTCAGCAATTAAAAGAAGAGCGAGATTTGTTGGGTGTCTACATATCGGGTCATCCGCTGGATCAGTTCTCCCACTTGGCCAATCGGGCAGAGATAACGGCTATTGCGTCGCTAGGGGAGCTACCTCGCGACAAGACGGTGAAAGTGTTCGGAATGATCACAGAAGAGCGGCGCATCCAGACGAAAAAAGGGGATGCAATGGCGTTCATTACCATGGAGGACAAAACGGCTCAGGTAGAATTGGTCGTCTTTCCGCAGGTGTATGCCAAGCATGCGGAGTTATTGACCAGAGAAAGCATGGTCGTGGCCGAAGCCCGTATTGATCATCAGGATGATTTGGTCAAGCTGCTCGCTTCCCGCTTCTGGGCGGCAGACGCATTGCCAAAGCCAACGGTAGAGACTGTGCTTTTTGTCAAAATATCGGAGGCTCAGGAGCATGATTCGACGCTCCAGCAGCTCCAGCAGTTGTTTGTCGAAAAAAAAGGAACAATTCCTGTGATACTCTTTTACGAGGGAAAAAGACAGACAATTCGCTTGCCGGATACGATAGGCGTTACGTTGGACGAGTCATTTTTGGAGAAAACGAGAGCAATTGTAGGACGTGACAGCGTAATTTCGAAAGAATTGCCCATAATGTGGGGAGGATGAGGAATGTCCTCCCTTTTTCGCCGTTTTCGGCAGGTTTACAGGATAATGGGTTTTGCTATATATTGAGGACATAACTTAAAAAGTGGTCAGACCACTGGGTGTGTTATAGTAGCAAACGCAGTTTAGAAGCAGTCATAGAAAAAGAAAAACGTGAATGGAGTGGTTATGATGTCCAATCTGAGAGAGGAAGCACTGGAACTTCACAGAAAACATCAAGGAAAATTGGAGGCTGTCACAAAAGTGCCTGTCCGCAATGCGCGCGACTTGAGCCTCGCTTATTCCCCTGGAGTTGCAGAGCCATGCAAAGATATTTTTGACGACAAGTCCAAAGTGTACGAATATACCATGAAAGGCAACCTCGTTGCAGTAGTCAGCGACGGTACTGCGGTTCTCGGTCTCGGAAATATCGGCCCAGAAGCAGCTATGCCTGTCATGGAGGGAAAAGCCGTCCTATTTAAATCCTTTGCAGGGGTAGATGCGTTCCCGATCTGCTTGAACACCACCGATGTAGACAAAATCGTAGAAACCGTAAAAATGCTGGAACCAACGTTCGGCGGGGTAAACCTGGAAGATATCGCAGCTCCTGCTTGCTTCGAGGTAGAAGAGCGTCTGAAACGTGAAACCAACATCCCTGTATTCCACGATGACCAACATGGTACTGCTATCGTAACAGCAGCTGGCCTGATCAATGCGCTGCGCGTAGTAGATAAAAAACTGGAAGACATCCGCGTCGTAGCGAACGGTGCTGGTGCAGCCGGTATCGCGATCATCAAGCTTCTGGTTTCCATGGGTGTAAAAGACGTTGTGATGTGCGATACAAAAGGGATTGTCTATGAAGGCCGTCCGTTCGGGATGAACCCGGTAAAAGAAGAAATGGCAAAAATTACGAACCACAACAAAATTCAGGGCGACCTGGCTGATGCGATGAAAGGTGCTGACGTATTCATCGGCGTTTCCGTAGCAGGTGCAGTGACATCTGAGATGGTTCGTTCCATGAATCGTGATGCGATCATCTTCGCGATGGCGAACCCGACTCCTGAGATCATGCCAGATGAAGCGAAAGCTGCCGGTGCTGCTGTTGTAGGTACAGGACGTTCCGACTTCCCGAACCAAGTAAACAACGTGCTTGCATTCCCAGGCATTTTCCGCGGAGCACTCGACACGCGCGCAACCAACATCAACGAAGAAATGAAGCTGGCAGCGGTATATGCCATCGCCGACCTGATCACGCCAGAAGAACTTTCGACCGAAAAAGTAATCCCAGCGCCATTTGACGCTCGCGTAGCTCCAAACGTAGCTGCAGCAGTAGCGAAAGCAGCGATGGAGAGCGGTGTGGCTCGCATCACTGTGGATCCAGAAGACGTGAAAGCAAAAACAATGAACCTGGCTGCGATTTCCTACCAACAAGTATAGGAGACTCGTACAGTCATCACCCTCCGAGACACCTGGATAATTTGGCAGGCGCCTCTGGAGGGTGCTTCACTTCACAGTAAGTGTTACGAAGGAGGATGAATGGTGCTCGACTCATCCCAAGATCGAAAGGTATACGAAGGGATTCTCCTGCAGATTCACGAGATCGTTCAAGAGAGAAACCTGCGTCCGGGCGACAAGCTTCCCTCTGAGAGAGAACTGTCAGAACAGCTAGGCGCAGGCCGATCCTCCGTCCGCGAAGCACTCAGGGCTTTGGAGCTTCTCGGACTGATCGAGACTCGCAGAGGGGAAGGCACATTCTTAAAGCATTACCGGCACAATCGTCTGATTGATATCCTCGGATTTTTCATTTTGCGGGATGCCAAGACGAAGAAGGATCTGGTTGAGATGCGCCGAATCCTGGAGTTGGATGCGGTTCGACTCGCCTGCAGGCGTGCGACTGACAAGCATTTTGAAGAAATGGAACGCATCCTGGCGATTGCCGAAGAACGGGTCGAACGCGGAGAAGTGCCGACGGAGGAAGACTACCAATTTCATCGAGTCATTTGCCGATCCAGCCGCAACTCGATCCTGCATCGGATTTGGACACCTCTGGTGGAATACAGCAACAGCGTTCGGACTGAGTCCTTGTCTCGTGAGGGCAGGGCGAAGCTAGCTGTGGCCGAGCATCGTGAGATCATGGAGTCTATTCGTGCAGGCGATGCAGCAGGAGCCGTTGAAAAAATGAGGCATCATTTGGAGAACAGCAAGCTATGATTTTCCCCCATTTGCGACAGGCGCAAAGGCTGTGATATGATGATGCAGACCTGTATTGGACGATGAAGGAGGAAGCCAGCGTGTGGACTGTCATCTACATCGCTCCTAGCGCTAGAATCGCAGAACGGATTCAACAACGTTTGACAGATGAAGGATTCCTGGTAAAAGTTCGCGAGGCAAAGGTCTCCAAGCAATACGAGATTTTGGTGCCGGAGAGCGAGCTACAAGAAGTCCAGGAAGTACTCGCCACGATCCTTCACTGAAGAGAAAGGTGGGGTGTACAATTGCTAAAAGATCTTTTTGGGAAAAAGCGTAAGTTTGCTACAGTCCCTTCGGAGACACTCGCACGTGTCCCAGCTTCCATCGACCATTCCAAGGAAGCAGGAACGAGAGAGAAGGAAGTCCCCGAGGGTTTGATGAATAAATGTCCACACTGTGGGACGATTCACTACTCCAAGGATCTGGAGAAAAACTTGCGCGTCTGTAAAGGATGCCAGTATCACTACTCCATGTCAGCTCCGGAACGTTTGGCATCGCTTTTGGATGAAGGTGTGCTGACGGAGGAATTTGACGCGAATCTAATCACGGCCAATCCACTCGGCTTCCCGGGATATCTGGAAAAGCTCGAGCAGGACAAGGCCAATACGAATCTGAATGAAGCGATCATGACCGGAGAAGGCGTGCTTGGCGGCAATCGGATTATTATTGGTGTCATGGATTCCCGTTTCCGTATGGCCAGCATGGGATCGGTCGTAGGAGAGAAAATTACACGTGCAATCGAACAAGCAATCGCTCGTCGTTTGCCATTCATTTTGTTCTCGGCATCCGGTGGTGCACGCATGCAAGAAGGTGTGCTCAGCCTCATGCAGATGGCCAAGACGAGTGCGGCTTTGTCGCGACTCGATCGGGAACGTCTTTTGTTTGTCTCCATCATGACGAATCCTACCTATGGTGGTGTCTCTGCGAGCTTCTCCTCTTTGGGAGATTACAATATCGCGGAACCGGGTGCTATGATTGGTTTTGCCGGACGTCGTGTCATTGAGCAAACGATTCGTCAGGAGTTGCCTAAAGACTTCCAAACAGCGGAATTCTTGTTGAAGAATGGGCAGCTCGATATGGTCGTGCACCGCAAAGACATGCGGAATACACTCGCCAAACTGGTAGAGATGCACACGTCGCGGGAAGGAGTGGAAGCATGGCAGGAGAACTCCCTTTTGAAAAGCCACTAATTGAATTGCAGGATAAGATCAAGGAACTGCGTCGCTTCACAGAAGAGAAGGGAATTGACTTCTCGGATGAGATCAAGCGACTGGAACAAAAGTCAAAAGACTTGGCTCAGCAAATTTATGGAAATCTGACGCCGTGGCAGCGTGTTCAATTGGCTCGCCATCCGGAGCGTCCGACAACCTTGGACTACATACAGCTACTTTTTACTGATTTTATGGAAGTGCATGGAGACCGTTTATTTGGAGACGACCATTCTATCGTTGGCGGTATTGCCAAGCTGGACGGGCGCCCGGTAACCATCGTCGGTCACCAAAAAGGGAAAGACACCAAAGAAAATATTAAGCGGAATTTCGGTATGGCGCATCCTGAAGGCTACCGCAAGGCTCTGCGAATCATGGAGCAGGCGGATAAATTCGGACGCCCGATCATCTGCTTTATCAATACGTCGGGTGCTTACCCCGGCAAGGCTGCAGAAGAGCGTGGCCAGAGTGAAGCGATCGCTCGCAATCTGCGTGAAATGGCTACCTTCCGTGTGCCGATTATTTGTATTGTCATCGGGGAAGGCGGTAGTGGTGGTGCCCTGGCAATCAGCGTGGGCAATCGAATCTTTATGCTGGAGAATTCGTATTACTCCGTGATTGCGCCGGAAAGTGCGGCGGCTATTTTGTGGAGAGATTCTAGCCTGGGGATGCGCGCAGCGGAAACGATGAAAATCACAGCGCCTGACTTGCTTGAGCTGGGTGTAATCGATGGTATCATCGATGAACCATTTGGAGGAGCGCATCGTGACTTGATCCAGCAGGCGAGTCTGGTCAAGGCAACGATTGTCGAACAACTGGAACAGCTGGGCAAAATGACTCCGGATGAACTAGTACAGGATCGTTACGAAAAGTTCAAACAGATTGGCGAATACGCCTCCCTGTAATTGCGGGGGGCGTTTTTTCGCTTTTTTCTGCACGGAAAATCTGCTACAATCTTAGTCGAATGCAGAAGTTATCAAAACTTCCAAAAAGTATGGCACATATCATTTTTTAGTATAACAGATATGTTAAGTGAACTGATACAGAGTGTTCCATACCTGATATGGTACATACTGTTGCCGTTTCATGACATGCTAAAGACGACACGATTGGAGAGGTGGATTCCATGCAAAAGCTTGCGGTTCTGACCAGCGGTGGCGATGCACCGGGAATGAACGCTGCGGTAAGGGCGGCAGTTCGACGGGCGGCTCACCACGGGGTACAAATGTACGGTGTGTACCACGGATATGAGGGACTGATGAGTGGAGATATCCAGGAAATGTCGCTGGGCTCAGTAGGGGATATTATTCAAAGGGGCGGAACCATTTTATATTCTGCCCGAAGCGAAGAGTTCAAGACTGAGGCTGGACAGCAGAGAGCCGTTGAGCAGCTCAGCAAGTTCGGCATCGAAGGGCTGATCGTCATCGGCGGAGATGGCTCCTTCCGCGGAGCGCAAAAACTGACGGAAAAAGGATTCCCTACGATTGGAGTACCAGGTACAATCGACAATGACATTCCTTGCACGGACTTTACGATCGGATTTGATACGGCATTGAATACGATTGTAGATGCGATCGATAAAATTCGGGATACCGCTACCTCACACGAGCGTACGTACATTATTGAAGTAATGGGACGCGATGCAGGAGATCTGGCCTTGTGGGCAGGACTTGCAGCAGGAGCAGAGTCCATCATTATTCCAGAAGAAGAACAAGACATGGAAGATATATTGGAGCGTCTCCATGCCGGACAACGGCGGGGAAAAAAGCACTCCATTATCATCGTAGCAGAAGGGGTAGGCAGTGCAGCGTCTTACGCAGATGCGATTACTAAGGCTACAGGGTGGGAGACGCGCGTGACGGTATTGGGTCACATTCAGCGCGGTGGATCTCCTACTGCGATGGACCGTATGCTGGCGAGCCGAATGGGAGCAGCTGCCGTTGATTATCTGATAGAAGGCAAGCGAGATCGCATGGTCGGTATACAGAACAACCAAATTGTCGAAGTGGATTTTAAAGAAGCATTGGCTCAAAAGCATAAACTGGACTTATCCGTTTATCAGTTGGCACGAACTCTGTCCATCTAGCGTGGGCAGGTTTTCAGGAGTTTAGAGGAGGCATATTCCTATGTTGAGAAAAGCAAAAATTGTATGTACCATCGGACCGGCAAGTGAATCGGTCGAAACGCTGAAAAAGCTGATCCATGCGGGGATGAATGTGGCCCGTCTCAATTTTTCACATGGCTCTCATGAGGAACACGCAGCACGGATCGTCAACATCCGAAAGGCGTCCGAAGAAACAGGCAAGCCAGTGGCCATCCTGTTGGATACGAAGGGACCAGAAATTCGTACAGGCACACTGTCTGTTGATGCAGTCGAGCTGCTTGAGGGAAATACGATTGTTCTCACCACCGATGAGGTAGCGGGAACGGCTGAGCGTGTTTCCATTACCTATGGAGAACTGCCAGAGGACGTAAATCCTGGTGATACCATCTTGATCGACGACGGTCTGATCGGCCTTACTGTCCAAGAGGTTCGGGGAAATGACATCGTTTGTCTGATCAAAAACGGTGGTACCCTCAAGAGCAAAAAGGGTGTCAACGTACCAGGGGTAAAGATCAATCTCCCGGGAATTACGGAAAAGGATGCGCAGGATATTGAGTTCGGTATTCAACAACAGGTCGACTTCATCGCAGCATCTTTTGTGCGTAAGGCGTCTGATATTTTGGAGATCCGTTCGATTCTGGAGCGCTATGGTGCACGCATCGATATCATCGCCAAAATCGAAAACCAAGAGGGCGTAGACAACGTGGATGAGATTCTCGTTGTTACAGACGGGATCATGGTTGCACGTGGAGATTTGGGTGTAGAGATTCCGGCGGAGGAAGTTCCACTTGTTCAGAAAAAGCTGATCAAAAAATGTAACGAGCTGGCTAAGCCGGTCATTACCGCTACGCAAATGCTTGATTCCATGCAACGGAATCCTCGCCCGACCCGTGCGGAGGCGAGCGATGTCGCGAACGCGATCTTTGACGGGACCGATGCGATCATGCTGTCCGGAGAAACGGCTGCTGGTAAATATCCGGTAGAATCCGTGGAAACGATGGAGCGGATTGCTGTACGAGCGGAGCAGGAACTCAATTATCGGGAGATCCTGTATACCCAGGCGCAGTTGAAACAGATCACGATTACGGATGCAATCAGCCAGGCAGTGTCCAACGCGGCACTTGATCTGGATGCAGCTGCGATTATCACAGCTACGGAAAGCGGGCATACGGCACGGATGGTCTCCAAATTCCGTCCAAAAGCCCCAATCGTAGCCGTGACACCGCATGCAAGTGTCATTCGTCGCATGTCGTTGATTAATGGCGTCTACCCTGTTTTGGGTGAGATGGCAAATACGACAGATGAAATGCTGGACATGTCGGTTCAGGAAGCTCTCGACTCAGGCTACGTGCGCCACGGAGACCTCGTGGTGATTACTGCTGGTGTACCTGTACGAGAGGTGGGAACGACCAATCTGATGAAGATTCACGTGATTGGCGATGTCGTAGCAAAGGGACAAGGGATCGGCCGTAAAGTCGTAACAGGAAAGGTCGTTATCGCTCGTTCAGCAGAGGAAGCTTTGGCGAAAACAGAGGAAGGCACCATTTTGGTGACGATCGGCACTGATTCAGACATGATTGAGGCCTTCAGAAAGGCATCTGCCGTGATCACGGAGGAAGGTGGACTGACCTCCCATGCAGCCATCGTCGGGCTCAATGTAGGGGTTCCTGTGATCGTTGGCGTCTCTCTGGCGACCGAAGTGTTAAAGGACGGTCAAGTCGTCACAGTAGACTCCGAACGTGGACACATCTACTCCGGACACGCTCGTGTTCTCTAGGTACAAAGTTTCATTTTCGCGCATATGATAGTCAAAGAGGGTGACCTGGAGTCACCCTTTTTGGCGTGCCTTTTTTAGACTTGAAAGAGTGTTTGGTTGCAAAAATGTCCCATAAAACGGTGATTTTTAGGTAATGCAATAGCGGGGGTAATCTGTTAAAATCGGTTAGTTGCCTGTCGCAGACCCGGTAAAAAAAGTTCGACATGCTTTTTTGCTAATTTAGGGTAAAAGAATCATGTAGGCTATCGGCTCGAAAGCCGATACATAGAGGGTTAATCTTTATGTCAAGAGTTTTTTTGAGAGATATACTATATATTGTGTTGTCGAAAATTATTGCACACTATATGTGGGTAAAACTATTGAGTTTTTCAGATAAAGATAGTTAACTAGAGAGGAACCATTTGAAGGAGGAACCGATATGCTGGCCACTGAGTCGATTACCAGAACCCGTTTTCTGACGGATGAATTCTTGCAACAATATCCAGAGTTTCCAGAACATATGAGTCCACTGGGACAGTTTGTGTACTACCGTACTTATTCTCGCTTTATTCCTGCAAAAGGAAGACGGGAAACCTGGAAGGAAACCTGCCGTCGCTCGGTGGATTACAATATCAAGCTCGCTTATCAGCACCTGAACAAAATTGGCTTGCACCCGGATTCGCGTGCGATGGAAGCAGAAGCAGAGGGACTGTTTGATAATATGTTCAACCTCCGCCAATTCCTGTCCGGACGTACACTTTGGGTAGGTGGCGCAGAGAACGGCGTAGCTGATCTTTACCCGCTGGCTAACTTCAACTGCTCTTTCCTGAACATCAAGTCTTGGGATGACCTGGGAGATTTGTTCTACCTGCTGCTCGTAGGCACGGGGGTAGGATTTAAGTGCACAAAGGAAATGGCTGCAGGGCTCACGCCGATCCGCACGAACGTATCGCTGCTGTCGTCGGAGTACAAGCCGTTGCCGAAGCACCAACGTCTGGAGCGCTCTGAGCTGAACGTTCTGGAAAACGGCTTCGCCAAGATCTACGTGGGGGACAGTAAAGAAGGCTGGGTAGAGTCGCTGCGTCTCTACTTGCAAATCTTGACTGACACGACGTACGAGCACATTCACACCGTGAAAATTTCCTACAACAGCGTCCGTCCAAAAGGGGAGCGTCTGCAACGCTTTGGCGGAACGGCGAGCGGACATGAGCCACTTCGCGAAATGTTCGAAGGAATCGATAAAGTATTGAAAAACCAGATCGATCAGCACCTGGCACCAATCGAAAGCGATGCGAAAGGCTACGGCAAGATTCGTCCGATTCACATTCTGGACATCGGCAATCTGATCGGAGCAAACGTCGTAGTAGGTGGTGTACGCCGCACAGCTGAAATCTTCCTGTTTGACCATGATGATTACGAGTGCATGATGGCCAAGTACGGTATCAACGCATTCTGGACAGAGGATCAGCTGGCACACCATCGTCAAGTAGGTGAGCTTTTGGGAGAGCACAAGCCTGTATGGTTTGACAGCATCCAAAAGGTAGGCGACGGACGTTTCGGACTGGATCACCGTCGCATGTCCAACAACTCGATCGCATTTACCAAACAGCCGACCCGTGAATTCCTGCACCTCGTCTTCACCTTGATGCAGCTGGAAGGGGAGCCTGGCTTTATCAATCTAGAAGAAGCCAATCGCCGCCGCCCGAATGCAGAAGGCCTGAACCCATGCGCGGAAATCTTGCTCGATTCTTACGGTGTCTGCAACTTGACGACCGTCAATCTGGCTGAGTTTGTCAAAGATAGCGCAGATGGCTCCAAGTATTTGGATCTGGATGGTCTTCTGGAAGCTCAACGCAAATCAGCACGTGCCGGGCTGCGCATGACCTTGGTGACACTGGAGCTGCCGCACTGGGATACCGTACAACAGCGTGACCGCTTGCTCGGTACTTCTCTGACTGGCGTAAAAGACGCACTCGCATCACTTGGCTACACAGAAGAACAAGAGCTGGAGCTCCTGCGCCTTCTGGGGGATGCTGCACGTGATGAAGCGAATCGCTATGCGTATGAACTGCGCGTAAACTCACCGCTGCTCGTTACTACCGTGAAGCCAGAGGGTACGCTGTCACAGGTGGCAGGTGGGGTATCTAGCGGTCTGCACTGGTCCCACTCGCCATACTACATCCGTCGCATCCGTATCAACGCGGAAGATCCACTGGCAAAAGCGGTACAAGCCCTCGGGTGGAATGTCAACCCAGAGGTGGGGACACCAGGTGATACTTACGAAGAGCGCATGGCGAATGCTCGTACGCTGGTCATCGATTTCCCTGTAGCTTCCGGTGCAAAAGAAACGAAAAACGAAGTAAGCGCAAAACGCCAATTCGATACGTACTTCCGCTTCCAAAAAGAGTACACCGAACACAACTCTTCCAACACGATTACAGTACGCAAAGAAGAGTGGGAAGAAGTGGAAGAGATCGTATATGGCAACTGGGATAATTTTGTAGGTGTTTCCTTCCTTCAACTGGATGGAGGTAACTATCAATTGGCACCGTACGAAGAGTGCTCTCAAGCCGAATACGAAGCATTGAAACAAACGATGAAGCCGTTTGACCCTGCGATTCTTCAACAGTACGAAACTGGTGGAGATGCCGACCTGACGACTGCTGAATCTTGCGAAGGTGGCGCGTGCCCGATTCGCTAAGGGTATGACTCTTTAGATGAAAATAAGAGAAACAGGGTAGGACTATGATTCAGTCCTGCCCTGTTTTTTTCGTATGTTCCCGATGATAAGCAGGCTCAGTGGATACAAGAGGCCAAATAGCAAGCTGTATGGCAACCAGGTGCCCGCATCCCAAGTCTGCTGGTAAGCGAAATTGGGATATACAATGAGCGAGAAGGTGGCAATCAGGATCCCACTCGGCATGATGAGAGGTCGATAGGTGCGTAGTCTGCATAGTTGAGCCAGACCGAAGACGGCCGCAAAGTTATACATGGTCAGCTTCACGAAGATCGTCAAGAACCAGAGAATGGCCACGATTGCCTCCAACCGTTGCAAAAAATTGCCGATATTGATTTGGCGACCGAGAATGAAGCTAGGGTAGTTATATAAAATTGTAACTTTCGCACTCAGCACCAAAATGCTCAGGAGAATGATGAGAATCAGCATGAGTCCTCCGAGCAGCCCACCCATAAGGAATCCTTTTTTAAACGGGATCGGTCGGTTGACACAGACAGGAAAAAACATCAGTAAGGTTGGAGCGGTTAAATACGTGATACTGACAAACAACAGGGCGCCTTTGAAGAGTTCCTTTCCATTAGCCTCCAGAACAGGCTGTATGTTGACAAATTCGGCTTTGGGAAGGACAAACATGACCAAGCAAAAGAACAGGAGAAGAAACCAAGGGAAAAACAGCTCAACGGCACGGGCAAATGGCTCAATTCCTACACGCATGGCCACAACAGGAATGATTAAAAATAAAAGAATCAAGAATTGAATGGGAGTTTCCGGAAAGAAGTGAGTCGCCAGAAAGTTCCCGATGTAATAGAGAACTTGT
Source organism: Brevibacillus choshinensis (assembly GCF_001420695.1). NCBI lineage: Bacteria > Bacillati > Bacillota > Bacilli > Caryophanales > Paenibacillaceae > Brevibacillus > Brevibacillus choshinensis. Next base: position 126,168 of record NZ_LJJB01000007.1, read on the forward strand.
GAGGAAAACAGAAACATTGTGAAGACAAACAAAATCGAGACGAATCTGCCCAGCCACTTTCCGAGCACGAGTTCATTGATCTCCAACAAGTTGTTCGCAGGGTAAAGCAATCCGAGAGACGCATACAACCAGCCCAATCCCAGTCCGGCTCCCGTGCCCAGCGAGGCACTGATCCAGGCGTCTTGACCAGAAGCTGAGGCCATCGTGGACGGGGCTACGAGAATGGTTGTCCCAATGGTGAACAACATGGTAATGATCATCATCTGACGGACCGTGATTTTGACAGTCGTCATCACCCAGGCGTCCTCCTAAGGTATAAAGGGTTTGAGTGCAGTGCTGAGAGGGTGTAAGAGGAAGGCGACCCAGTCATCTGGATTCGGAATCGGCGCATTCAGTACCTTGGCGCATGCTGCTCCGACACCGAGGATTAGGAGAATAGAAAAGACAATCAACTCCCTGTGGTAGCCTTGTCGCCTGAGCTGAGGTACTTCCAGCAACACAATGACTACGGCCCCGGCGATAATACCAAACAATCCCCACATGCTCGCTCCCACCGCTTTCTCCTATAAATACAGTCATACGTCCCAGTATTGACGTAATGGCAAAAATGACATACGTGGCTGTATCAAAAGAATGGCTTGGTTCGGATTGTTGTGGTGGGGAGGAAAAAGGAGAAAACGCTCTAGGTCGATAGGGACACTGCTCGGGGGCATTCCTGTCCGGCTACGTTCCAAAAGCGGAACCGCGTCCAAAGTAGACTTCTCGAAGATGCTTCTCAGAGGTGGACGCTTACAAGCGTGTTCTACTTTTTCCACTCCGCCTGGGTCGTGTCCCAAATACCTTTCGCTTATTACTCCTTTTTCCTCGTGCCGGCTTAGTCTTTAGTTCGCTGGCAGAGATGCGGGTTGCTCATGGAGGAATGTTATTAGGGCTTGGATGGGGCTGTAGTGGAGGGCAGGAAAAAGGAGAAAACGCTCAAGCTAGATAGGGACACAGCTCGGGGGCATTTCTGTCCGGCTCCGTTCAAAAAACGAAACGCGTCCAAAGTAGACTGCTCCACGAAGTTTCTCAGAGGTGGACGCTTAAAAACGTGTTCCGCTTTTTCCACTCCACCTAGGTCGTGTCCCAAATACCTTTCGCTTATTTCCCCTTTTTCCTCGTGCCGGATTAGTCCTCAGTCGGGGCGATCATTGTTGGTAGTACATGGAGAATTCGTCTTGAACCAAAAGAATTGGTTTGCTAACTCATGAGTTCAACACAAAAAGCCTGTCGGCGGAGCAACGAAGGGTTACATGTATGCTGCCATCTTGAGAATCTAGCAAATTCTTTACTCAGCTCGTTGATACAGAATCAGCGTGCAAGAGAAGCATGTTTCCAGACGGAGCGACTGTGGAGTCCTACTTAGCGGAGCCATGAATCCCGGGGCAACAGAATCGCTATCTATGACTGACCTTCGGAGCTGCGCGTCGTTTTGCGATTCCCTCGGGATCATGGCGCAGCGGACAGTCTACACTTTTGGGCCGGACGGAACCCGGAGCGGAGTATGGAAACCGGCTTCTCTCCCCCAACAACTACTATGTGACAGACTTTTGCCTGCAAGATTCTATGGTACAATTAAGGAAAAGAGAAAGGGGCGAAAAGTGCGTGAATCCTGTCGTTCATTCGCATCGTTTGCGTGTCCGTTACAGTGAAACGGATCAAATGAGTGTTGTTTACCATACCAATTATTTGAATTGGTTCGAAGTAGGGCGCACAGAATTTATTCGCCACGCGGATCTCACTTATCGAGAATTGGAAGAGAAGGGCGTGATGATCCCTCTGACCGATGCTAATATTTCCTATAAAAGACCGGCAAAGTATGACGACGAAGTAGAGATTCGCACACATGTGTCCGAAATCACTCCGATTCGATTGACGTTCGCCTATGAAATCGTTCGAGTCGCGGATGAGGAGCTTTTGGTGACAGGGAAAACGATGCATGTATTTACGAATACCGCCTTAAAACCCATTCGTCTATCCCGGACAGAGCCAGAAGTGTACGCATGGTTAGAACATCAACACAAAGGGGGAAAATGACCATGATGTTCCGTATCCTCGTCGTCCTGTTTATTGTCGTGCCCGCCATTGAGCTTTGGGGTCTCATTTCAATAGGCAAGGTGATAGGTGGGTGGAACACGGTAGCTTTAGTCATTTTGACTGGGGTAGTCGGGGCATGGCTAGCGAAGCAGCAAGGCTTACAGGTCATCCGAACCGTTCAGTTCCAGCTATCACGTGGCCAAATGCCGACAGAATCACTGATTGACGGAGCTCTCGTGCTCGCAGGAGGAATATTGTTGTTGTCTCCTGGATTCTTCTCGGACGTCATTGGAATTCTCCTGTTGATTCCTTATACCCGTCTTATCGTGCGTCATTTGCTGAAAAAGTGGCTGTGGTCGATGATCTCATCAGGTAAGATCCAGCTGTTGTTTCGTAGATAATCAAATAGAAAAGAACCGCTCCGGTCTGCAGGACAGCGACTGAAACGGTTCTTTTTGTACTATCGGAATTTATAAAATTTCTAAGGAACATAGTATAAGGGCAACTAAGGCTTCGCCTACGCTAAAGGCTTGGCGAAGCCAAGTTTTCTAATATTTATGTACGCTTGCCTCTGATATAACGCCATATATCAGAAAAGACATCAGCTTTGACCAAGGCATTGATCATGACCAAAGCGACGGGCCCGATGATCAGTCCGAGGAAGCCGAACAATTGCAGACCGACAAACAAGGCGACCAATGTCAGCAGCGGGTCTAATCCAACGTTTTCTGCAACTACCTTCGGCTCAATGATTTGGCGGAAGATCAGAACCACGGCATACAGTATGGAAAGTCCAATGACGAGCGTATAGTTCCCTTTGAAGAACAGATAGATGATCCAAGGGATAAATACTGTCCCTGTACCCAAGTAAGGCAATAAGTCGACGAGGCCTGTAATCAGACCGATCGTTATGGCATACTCCACGCGCATAATCAGAAGGCCAATGATGACGATCGCTGCTGTGAGCGAGATCAGCGTCAGCTGCGCTTTGATAAAGCCGACGAGGGCACCGCGCAGATCGTGGAAAACTTGATCGAGACGGCTGTTGACCCCCTTGGGCAAAATACGGCGGAAGCGCGCCTCCCACAGGTGAAAGTCTTTGGATATGAAAAATGCACCCATCATGGAAATGACAGAAACCGTTGCCATATTCGGCAGTGAAACGAGGAAATTTTTGAGACCATTCAAAAACTTGACGATCAGATCTTGCCCTGTGTGCGTAATCGTCGAAATGCCACTTCCTATCGTCGAGTCAACTTTTGATTGGAAGTCGGGATCGAGCTGCGTGTAGATCCATTGGATTTGATTGTAAAGTCCCATTAGAAACTCTTGGGAAATCGTCCTCTGTAGATAATCAGATAGTTCAGCCGCAAAACCAGGAAGACGTTTGGCAAGATCACCAATTTCTACTACTGTCTCCGTCACGATCAGCGTGACTGCTCCCACAGCCAATAGCATGAGCAAAAGAAGGGAGATCGTCACCGATAGCCAGCGCGGAATCCTAAACTTTCTTGTCATGAAGGTGACTGGCCGGTTGATCAGTAGAGCGATGACTAAAGCAATTATAAATGGGTAAAGTAAGGGTGTTGCAAACTGGAAGACCCAAAATCCGATATACACGAGCAGGCAAACCCATAAAAACCGAATGATTTGAAACAGTCTCTCCACCCAGTTTTCTTGATTCAAAATGGTCTCCTTTCTGACCCTGCAAAGAAGGGCAAATGCTTATGTAACTATTATGCCGTATGCTGGATAGGTGGAGCAAGTTTGTGAAAAAAACAAAACCGGGTTTCACCCTTTGAAACATTTTTTCGCTTACCTTATTCACAAAACTGCAATAATCTTTTATAATTGGGTCGACTTAAGTGGATTCTTTTCTCTTCTCTCACCATGCAGAGGTTTCTGGTTCTAAGATTGCGTGGATGACATTCTAGATCAGAGTGGTGGATGAAAGAAACCGCTGCCTACAAATTTCATATAGCTTTACGTAAGTGCGTGTACCGGTCCCAAGGACAAGCGAAGACTGGATAGGCACTATTACTTAGTGGAAAAGGAGAGGGAGTTCTATGACAGCAACCCGTGGACTGGAAGGCATTGTTGCAGCTGAATCATCAATCTGTTCGATCGTAGATGGCGTTCTCTGCTACGGCGGGATCAACATCGACGAGCTTGCAGAACATGCGACCTTTGAAGAGGTTGTATACTTACTCTGGCATGGAGCGTTACCGAAGCGTGATCAGCTGGAAACCTTGAAAAAGCAATTGGGCGAGGCAGCCGCTGTACCTGCGGAAGTTCTGGAAGGCATTCGTAACTATCCAGAAGGCATTCACCCAATGGCCGCTTTGCGCACAGCTGTCTCTTCGCTAGCGCTCTACGATACAGAAGCGCAAGACATGTCTACCGAAGCCAACTACCGGAAAGCAATCCGCTTGATGGCTCAAACTCCTACCTTGATCGCAGCTTATGCACGTCTGCGTAAAGGCCTGGATCCAGTAGCTCCAAAAGCTGAGTACACCATCGCTCAAAACTTCCTGTACATGCTGAAAGGCGAAGTGCCTACTGAAACAGCTGTGAAAGCTCTTGACGTAGCATTGATCCTGCATGCAGACCATGAGCTGAATGCATCCACTTTTGCAGCTCGTGTAACCGTTGCCACTCTGACTGATATCTACTCCGGTATCGTCTCCGCAATCGGCACGCTGAAAGGTCCTCTGCACGGAGGAGCAAACGAAGCCGTGGCGAAAATGCTGACTGAAATCGGCAGCCTGGATAAAGTAGAAGGCTATGTTCGCAACAAGCTGGACAACAAAGACAAAATCATGGGCTTCGGACACCGTGTATACAAAGACGGTGACCCACGTGCAAAATGGCTGAAAGAAATGTCCAAAGCACTGACTGCACAAATCGGACGTCCAGAACTGTATGAGATGTCTGTAAAAATCGACGACATGGTAACAGGCGAAAAAGGCCTGAAACCAAACGTTGACTTCTACTCCGCATCTGTTTACATTTCTCTGGGTCTGGAAATTGATCTGTTCACACCGATCTTTGCAATCAGCCGTATGTCCGGTTGGACTGCACACATCATGGAACAGTATGAAAATAACCGCTTGATTCGCCCACGTGCGGATTACACAGGTCCGGTCAATCAACACTATGTACCAATCGACCGACGCTAAGAAGCATTTAGCTATTAGCTTAACTCATTGCTTTTCCGAGCGTGGAGGAACAGGTGCCTTGTCCTGCTTCGAGCTTGAGAACTACCACCGACCGTGGTAGTTCTCCCTACGTCTGGAAATATTCCTATTACCAACCATTTCAACTCTGGAGGGGTTCTTGTGTTTAAAAACCTTACGCAACCAACAGCTGGCGAAAAAATCCAAGTGGATAACGGCCAACTAGTAGTACCAAACAATCCGATCATTCCTTTCATCGAGGGTGACGGTACTGGCCCTGACATCTGGAAAGCTTCTGTTCGTGTTCTGGATGCAGCAGTAGAAAAAGCATACAAAGGCGAAAAGAAAATCGCTTGGTTCGAAGTATTCGCAGGTGAAAAATCCTTCAATCAATACAGTGAATGGCTGCCTGAAGATACCCTCACAGCTGTTCGTGAATACCTGATCGCAATCAAAGGCCCACTGACCACTCCAGTTGGCGGCGGTATCCGCTCCATCAACGTGGCTCTGCGCCAAGAGCTGGATCTGTATGCTTGCGTACGTCCTGTTCAATACTTCGATGGTGTGCCATCCCCTGTAAAACACCCAGAACTGACTGACATGGTCATCTTCCGTGAGAACACAGAAGACATCTACGCTGGCGTAGAGTGGGCTGAAGGTACTCCAGAAGTGAAAAAAGTGATCGACTTCCTGCAAAACGAAATGGGCGTGAAGAAAATCCGCTTCCCAGAAACTTCTGGTATCGGTATCAAGCCTGTTTCCAAAGACGGTACAGAGCGTCTGGTTCGTGCAGCGATTAACTACGCGATCGATAACAAACGCAAATCGGTTACCCTCGTACACAAAGGTAACATCATGAAGTTCACCGAAGGCGCGTTCAAAAGCTGGGGTTATGCAGTGGCTGAAGCAGAATACGGAGACAAAGTATTCACTTGGGCACAATATGACCGCATCAAAGCTGAAGGCGGCGACGCTGACAAAGCACAAAAAGAAGCAGAAGCAGCTGGCAAAATCATCGTAAAAGACGTGATTGCTGACGCGTTCCTGCAACAAATCCTGACTCGTCCAGCTGAGTACGATGTAGTAGCTACCCTCAACCTGAACGGTGACTACGTATCTGACGCTCTGGCTGCTCAAGTAGGCGGTATCGGTATCGCTCCAGGTGCAAACATCAACTACCTGACAGGACATGCGATCTTCGAAGCAACGCATGGTACTGCTCCTAAATACGCTGGACTGGACAAAGTAAACCCATCCTCCGTAATCTTGTCCGGAGAAATGATGCTCCGTCACCTGGGTTGGAACGAAGCAGCTGACCTGATCATCAACTCCATGGAAAAAACCATCTCCGCGAAAACCGTAACCTACGATTTCGCTCGTCTGATGGATGGCGCATCTGAGCTGAAATGCTCCGAATTCGCTGACGCACTGATTCAAAACATGTAAGGTTAGATTACTCATTGGATAAGAGTCACTAACAATTGGAGGGGACAAAACATGGCAAACCAACGCAAAAAAATTGCAGTGATCGGTAGCGGCTTCACAGGCGCAACTACTGCGTTCATCCTGGGACAAAAAGAACTGGGTGACGTTGTACTGGTTGACATTCCACAATTGGAAAACCCAACCAAGGGTAAAGCTCTCGATATGATGGAATCCGCTCCGGTACTTGGCTTCGATGCCAACATCACTGGTACGGCTGACTATGCTGACATCAAAGATGCTGACCTGGTAATCATCACTGCAGGGATTGCTCGTAAGCCTGGGATGTCCCGTGATGACCTCGTTAACACTAACGCGGGCATCATGAAATCGGTAGCAGAGCAAGTAAAAACACATGCTCCTAACTCTATTGTTATTGTTCTGTCCAACCCGGTTGACGCGATGACTTACACTTTCTTCACCACTTCCGGCTTCCCGAAAGAACGCGTAATCGGTCAATCCGGCGTTCTCGATACAGCTCGTTTCCGTACCTTCGTGGCAATGGAACTGAATGTATCCGTAGAAGACGTAACTGGTTTCGTATTGGGTGGTCATGGTGATGACATGGTTCCATTGGTCCGCTACTCCTATGCTGGCGGTATCCCGCTGGAAACTTTGATTCCAAAAGATCGTCTGGATGCGATCGTACAACGCACCCGTACAGGTGGCGGCGAAATCGTTAACCTGCTGGGTAACGGTTCTGCTTACTACGCTCCAGCTGCTTCTTTGGTTCAAATGGCGGAAGCAATCTTGAAAGACAAAAAACGCATTTTGCCTTCCATCGCTCTGTTGCAAGGCGAATATGGGTATAACGATCTGTACCTGGGCGTACCTACTCTGTTGGGTGCAAACGGTATTGAGAAAATCTTCGAGCTGGAACTGACTGCAGAAGAAAAAGTAGCTCTCGACAAGTCTGCTGATTCCGTACGCAACGTAATGGCAGTTCTGAAATAAGAATGAGCTCGTATACAAAAGACGCCTTTCATCTGGAAGGCGTCTTTTTGCTTATCACGAGGAATAATACCTTACAATGACGTGAAAATCTGAGCGGGAGAGGGGATCCGTTTCGTGAGAGTCCACATCAAACGAGTGCCTGATGGAAAAATTACCCTGCAGGAAACGTCAAAGGTCGCGATCATCACGATTAATCGGCCAGCAGCTCGCAATGCGCTGACGGCGAACATGTGGCTGGAATTAGCGCGAATCGGTCGCCTGGCTGGTAGTTCATCAAAAGCAAAAGTGATCTTGTTGCGTGGGACTCCCGGACAATTTACCGCTGGAGCGGATATCAAGGAATTTTGTGAGATGACGATTGAGGAAGCGGAGCAAGCGTTTCTCCAGATGGAAGAGGCGATATCCGTTTTTGAAAGTGTCCCGATGCCAGTCATAGCTGCAGTGGATGGTCCGGCAATGGGGGCAGGATTTATTCTTTCCTTGGCATGTGACATGCGGATCGGGACGTTGAATACGCGGATGGGAATTCCCGTAGGAAAGCTGGGGATAACGGTAGGTCCTTCCTTCATGCGAAGAATCATCCGTTTGATTGGGCCGAGCAGAGCGACAGAGCTCGTCTACACCGGCAAGTTGATCGAAGCCGAAGAGGCCATGCGACTAGGGCTACTCAACCAGCTGATTACTTCCGAGGAGCTGGATAAAGCGGCATTGAAGCTGGCAGGGATCGTCATGGAACAGTCTGGTGCGACTTTGCGAGCGGTAAAACGTGCCGCGCAGCATTGTGAGTGGAAACAAGAAGAGCCGTGGAGCTTCGTCGATCCTGTCGATTTTCCAGAAGGCTGTCTCGCATTTGCCCAAAAGCGAAAACCGAAATTTTCAACTAGGGTATAAATGGATTGTAAAGGTTCCTTTACAAAAAAATTACTTGTCTTTTGCAAGCCCGATTTGGCAGACTGAGAGTGTAGGGAGAAGAAAAAGAAAAGAAACAACAAAATGGATCTGATGTTCATTCCAGCAAGACGGTAACGCTAGGGGGAAATGAGAAAATGATAAAAGTATTGGTAGTGGATGACGAAGCTTCGATCGTAAAGCTGCTTCAGTTTAATTTGGAGAAATCAGGATTTCAGGTAGTGACCGCGTTCGACGGAAAACAGGCATTGGAAGTGGTGAAAAGCGAGCAACCTGATTTCATTATTCTCGATTTGATGTTGCCCAAGATGGATGGGATGGATGTGTGCAAGACATTGCGTCAGGAGCGAGTGAATACGCCTATTCTGATGCTGACGGCAAAAGACGATGAGCTCGACAAGATTTTAGGTCTGGAGCTGGGCGCCGATGATTATTTGACAAAGCCATTTAGTCCTCGTGAGGTTATCGCCCGCGTCAAAGCCATCCTACGACGCATTCAGGCGACTCCGGAAGTATCCGTTACTCAGGAAGATATCGTACTGCAGTTTGGGGATATCCGCATCTATCCGGAAAAATATGAAGTGTTCCGCAAAGACGCAAAAGTCGAGTTAACTCCAAAGGAATTCGAACTGCTGCATTATCTGGCCAGTCATCATGGACGCGTCTTGACGCGCGATCAGCTGCTCAATGCCGTCTGGAACTACGACTTTATCGGAGACTCTCGTATCGTGGATGTTCACGTCAGCCACTTGAGAGAAAAACTGGAGGATGACACGAAGAACCCTCGCTATATTAAAACCGTTCGTGGGTTGGGTTACAAACTGGAAGGATAACGGGAGGCACTACCTTTGACTCGCTTTCGAATCAAACTCACCTTGACCATACTTGGATTGATTTCACTGGTCCTGCTGCTGATGGGGATGTACTTTGCCAAGGTGCTCGAGAATTCCTACCTGCAGTCCTTACATGAGCTTTTGTCACGAGAGTCCAAGCTCATCTCGCAGGCGATCCGTTTCCCAGATGTTTTTTCGGACAGGGCGGTGCTGGAAGAGCGAGTACTGCAGGTAGCTCCTACGGATGAAGTGAGACTGACAGTCATCGACCGTGATGGCGTCGTTTTATATGACAATAGCACCCAAGTGAAAGAAATGGAAAATCATCACGACAGGCCGGAGTTCCTCGCGGCATTACATGGAGATACAGGCATCTCACGTCGCTATAGTGAGACGCTGGGACACGATATGATGTACGTGGCAGTACCCGTGATGCAAGGAACCGAGATCGTGGGAGCAGTCCGCTCTGCCATGTCTATGAAAGACATTACGGATACGATTCACAACATGTGGTACAGCTTGCTCACTGGTCTCTTGGTCACACTGGTAGTAGGATCGATCGTCGTTTCCCGCATTTCTTTTTCCATTATTCGACCGATCGAAGAAATTACTCGCGTCGCCCGCAATATCACACAACGCCAGTATGAGAGCCGTGTACGCATCAAGGCAAAGGATGAAATAGGCCAGCTGGCAGGTGCCATCAACTTTATGGCCTCTAGTCTGGAGCAGCAAATGTACGAGATTTCGGAGAATCAACAGCGCCTCTCCGGGGTATTGACCAATATGACGAGCGGCGTGATCTTCATCTCTGAGCAACGGCGGATCATGCTGGTCAATCCAGCGGTGGAAAAGCTGTTGGGGACGCCTGGACATGAGGTCGTAGGCAAGCTTCATATTGAAGCAGGCAAAAGCTTTGGTTTGAGCCAGTACATCGACCGTTGTCTGGACAAAAGTGAAAAGTTCCGTGAAGAAGTACACATTTACTATCCACAAGAGCGTGTGTTGGATGTGAACTTTGCCCCTTATATCAACTTTAAAGGGGAGGCGCGTGGTGTCGTCGTGGTGCTGCATGACATCACTGATATTCGTCGTCTGGAAAAGATGCGCAGTGACTTTGTAGCAAACGTTTCTCATGAGCTGCGTACACCGATTACATCAATCAAGGGCTTTACCGAGACCTTGCTGGAAGGCGCTATGCAGGATGAGGAGACGTGTCGCAATTTCCTGCAGATCATTTCGGATGAAAGTGAACGGCTCTACCGAATGATTCGGGACATTCTGGACCTCTCCAAGATCGAGCAAAAACGCATCCCGCTGCACATGCACCAGGTGCATCTGCAAGAGCTGATCTCGTCGGCTGTCGCAATCATGAACGATCAGGCAAATCGTAAGCAATTGACTATTACACTGCCGAACCAGACGCCAGACATCTGGCTTATGACAGATAAAGACTGCCTGCAGCAGATCGTACTCAATCTGTTATCCAATGCAGTAGCCTACACCTCAGATGGTGGTACAATTACCATCCATACAGAAAAAGAGACACAGCAAGTCAAAATCCAGGTTATCGATACGGGGATTGGTATCCCTGAAAAAGACATTCCGCGTATTTTTGAGCGGTTTTATCGAGTGGACAAAGCACGTAGTCGTGATTCCGGGGGGACTGGGCTGGGGCTTGCGATCGTCAAGCATCTTGTGGAAAACTTGCATGGACACATCACAGTGGAGAGTAAAGAAGGGAAAGGCACGACCTTTACAGTTACGATTCCGCTCGTCTAAAAGATTTACACAAAGATCATATTCCCTTTACCCACTCTCTACAATCCCCTTGTACTATTTGTCGTGATACAGATAAATGAAGAGGGGGACGAGGATATGACGCGGTACGCCTTTGAGGAACAGCAGGACGTCCTGCATCGCAAACTGATGACGATGGGCACGCTGGTAGAAGAAGCGATCCACAAATCCATCAAAAGCCTGGTCGAACGGGATGTACAGTTGGCCGAACAAGTCATTGGCAACGATCACGTAATTAACGAGCTAGAGCACGAGATTCAGAGTGAGTGCTTTCGCCTGATCGCATTGCAGCAGCCGGTAGGAAGCGATCTGCGTCGTTTGGGGACGATGCTCAAGCTGGTAACGGATCTGGAGCGCATGGGGGATCATGCGGTGTCCATTTCCAAGACAACTCGCCGATTGATGGCAGAGCCGTATGTCAAACCGCTGATCGACATTCCACTCATGGCCGATCACGTAAAAGCGATGGTACGCGATTGCTTGAATGCGTATATTGCGAGGAATAAAGAAGCGGCAGAAGAAATTGCAGCTCGCGATGACATTGTCGACAAGCTGTTTTCGACCATTTTCCGCGACTTGATCGAAGTCATGACCAAAAACAGTACGGCGATTTCACAAGGAACGCATTTGCTCTTGGTGGCACAATACTTGGAGCGCATTGCGGACCATGTGACGAATATTTGCGAGTGGATCATTTACATGTCGACAGGAAAGATGACTGATCTAAACAAATAATTGCCTATTGCATCGTTATGAAAGGAGCCGTTGCGAGCCTGTGCTTGCAGCGGTTTTTTTGTATGGGGATACCAACATAGCGGAGGTGGGGAGAAGCAGGTTTCCGATCTTCGCTCCTGCGCGCGAATCGTTCTTCTCGGGACAGATGCCCATTTGCTTTTTCATGCATACAATACAGGGATTCGACCTGCAACAGGAAGCACGGGAGGGAATGGCGATGACCAGAAGAGAGCGACATATTTATGCGGCTGGTAATACCGCGCGAGGGTATAAGACATTTTTTGAGTCCGTCCTAGAAGGAATGGAGCGAATTTACTATTTGACGGGCGTCGTGGAAGGGATTACGTCCCCACTCATTGAGACGATCGGCACCGAGATGGGCAGAAAAACAGATCGAGTAGAATGGATTCATTCCCCGTTTGAAAATGGCCAGTACGATGGCGTGATTTTCCCGGAATGGAAAGTAGCGATTATGGACAGCAGTTATCCGCGGATGACGAGACCCTTCGCTCCAGGCGTGACTGAGATCCACGTGAATTTGCAGACCTCATTAAATGTTGACCAGCTGTCTCCTTACGCGGCACAGATCTCCGGGTGGTTTGAGGGGATTGAACGAAAAAGTCAGGAGGCGTATGAGGCTTTTGGTGAAGCGTTACGCATCCATGACGAATGGGAAGCACCTTATATTGAAAATCTTGATCGCGACAAAGCAAATCTCGTGACGGATGAACTCCTCGGCCTGCTCTTTTCTGATGAACCTCTGTCAAAGCCAGCGAACGTCAGAAGGATGTACTTGGGTGCGGCTACACCACTCGGGCCCGTCGATCACATTATGAAGCTGACCGATCATTTGGATAAACGGTATTTTATCAAAGGGCGACCAGGATCTGGCAAGTCAACCATGCTCAAAAAACTGGTGAACGAAGCGGTTAAGCAGGGGATGGACGTCGAAGTGTACCACTGTGGGTTGGATCCGCACAGTCTGGACATGGTGATTTTACCAGAAAAGAGCGTTGCACTCTTTGACAGCACGGCCCCTCATGAATACTTTCCAAGTAAACCCTCTGATGAGGTTGTCGATATGTATGAACGTGCGATTACTCCGGGTACAGATGAAAAATATGAGGAAGAGCTCCTAGACATCAAAGTGAGGTATACCCAAAAGATAAAGGAAGCGACTGCATGCCTCGCTGTGGCCAAGGAGTTGCGTGATCAACTGAATAACGTCTACGTGGAAGCAACTGACCAGCAACGCCTGAAAGCAGTCGTGCAGGCCATCATAGGCCGACTGTCTCGCATGTGAGTAGACTGACTTGACTCGCATGTGAGCCTACTAGAGGCTAGCCAAGGCTGATTTCCAAAAGATCGCATGAAACCCGTTCGACTGCTCATACTACAAGAAGGAGGTGAGCAGCCGGATGGGGTATGCTTGGACTCTGGCTCTATTGCTGCTGGCCAATCCCCTGGATCCCATTCATTTTTTACAAGTGGAAATGGAAGGGGATACGGTCGCGATGCTGGATCGATCCGATTACACCGTACCGTTCGAAGGGGTTCCCGTCGTCGATGAAAATCATTTGAGGATGACGTTAGAGCGCTTGGGGGAAAAAGTGTACATCGAACCGATAAACGCAACGATCAATGACAACGGTGCAGTCGTTCCAGACAAAAAGGGACGGAGACTCAACGAAACAGACTTTCTTCAGCAATTCTATGAGTACTATTACGGGAGTGGCTCAGGGACGCTGAAAGCTAATTTTCAAGAGGTTTATCCAAAGGTAGATATGGCTTTGATGACGCAGGTGCGAAAGAAGATGATCGGTCAGTATACGACCTATTTCAATTCAGGAAACCGAAATCGCTCTCATAACATCGCATTGGCGTCTGCGGCCATTAACAATACAGTTGTATTGCCAGGAGAGATATTCTCCTTCAACAAGGTGGTAGGGAAGCGGACAAAGGCGAAGGGCTATTTGCAGGCACCTGTCATCGTCAGGGGAGAACTATCGGAGGGGATCGGCGGAGGAATCTGTCAGGTTTCCTCCACGTTATTCAATGCAGTGGACAAGGCAGGTCTGCAAATCGTCCAACGATACTCACACAGCAGACACGTTGCATACGTCCGTCCTGGACGAGATGCGACTGTCAGCTGGTACGGACCGGATTTTGTCTTTCAAAACAAATACGCCTATCCGATTCTGATCAGGGCGAAATCCTATAGTGGAAATATGTATGTATCGGTCCATTCATTCCCTGAGATTGAGTACGAGCCACGAAATGTTCCGAGTGTGAGCCGCAGAACACCGGAGGAAGCACCAGCCGTACCACCAGAAAACCCACCGACGGCACCTGAATAAGGTGCTGTTTTTTTGCTTTTTATTGGCCGTTAAGAAGGGTGTAGCTGAATGGAGCGCATGACAAAGTGCCGCAGTGTCCACTTTTGGCGTCACTTCGGTAAAGCGTTTACTTTTACGTAGGCGCTCGCTTTTTGAGTAAGTCATTAAAAGATCTTTCTTACCTAGATAAAATTTAATGTGAAGAAATAGTTGCCATGGAATCAAAAAAGTCGTATAGTGTTTCGTGTGATAAAATTTCGCGTACGAAATATTATGTAGGAAAGGAGTGCATCATGAATAGACCATTGCATATCCGGGATTTGCTGAAACGTTTAAATAAAACTTTCGGCACAATGGCGACAAAAGAGCTGTGCAAATACGGGTTAACAGTTCCACAATTGGTTGTGATTCGGCAAATTATGATGGAGCCGAAAACAATCGGGCAGCTCAGTAAAGCCGTTGACCTTTCGTATAGCACTGTTTCTGGCATAATCGATCGCCTGGAGAGAGAGCAATTGGTGGAACGAGTCCGAGATGAGAATGATCGCAGGGTTGTCTGGATTCGGAAAACAGAAAAGATAACAGAACTGTTCGAAAAGGTAGATCTTTTATCCGGGGAAATTTACAAGCAGCACTTTAACAGCTTTTCAGAAGAAGAACTCAATAACATTATTAACTCTTTGGAAGCGTTGGTTACCAAACTAGAAGAGATAGAAAGCTGAGGAGAAACCATGAAGCGAAAACTGGTATTGTATGTCATTTTGCTCCTGCTCGTGGTGGGTGGTGGAGGCATTGGTTACTACTACTGGTATCAAGGTGCACACTTTATCACCACACAAGACGCACGGATTACCGGAGATATTTATCGAGTCATGCCCAAAATGACAGGCAAATTGACCGGACTCGCTGTAAAAGAAGGCGATGCGGTAGTAGCCGATCAAATCGTTGGACAACAAGATACATCGAACATTGCAGGAAACCTGCTTGAAAACAGCGTGTTGCGTGCGCCAATTACAGGTACAGTCATTAAGACCCAAGCAAAAGAGGGAGAGGTTGTTTCCGCAGGGACTTCCGTTGCTCTCGTGATTGATGAAAATAAGCTTTACATCTCCGCAAACCTGGAAGAAACGGAGATCCAACGTTTGAAATTGGGCCAAAAGGTTGACTTTACTGTCGATGCATTCCCAGGAAAACAACTGAGTGGACATCTGATGGAGATTGGGAAAGCGACAAATTCCACTTTCTCATTACTGCCATCCACAAACACAACAGGGAACTTTACAAAAGTAACCCAACGGATCCCAATTAAGATCGCCATTGAGGATACCGCTGGTCTGCATCTGGCCGCTGGTTTGAACGTTGAGATCAAAGTGCACGTGAAGGAGATGTAATGAAAATGAAAAACAAGCATTGGAAAACAATCGGCGCCGTGCTGACAGCCGTTTCTCTTATAACAGCTGGCTGTAGTGACTCGTCAACCGCTACGACGGATGAAAGCATGCCGGTGGTGAAAACCTGGAAGGTGGCTTCATCCCAATCAGGTGTCATTGCCAGCGGTAAAATCGCTGCCTCCGAAGAAATCCAGGTCGTATCCAAAGTTTCCGGTAAAGCAGCTACAGTTACTGTGAACGAGGGCTCCGTGGTAAAACAAGGTCAAGTGCTCGTGACTTTGGAAGCAGCAGACTATCAACAACAAATTGCACAAGCACAAGCGGCTATTGCAGGTGCTCAAGCAAAACTCAGAGACACCAAAGCAGGTGCCCGCAATGAGCAGTTACAGCAGCTCGCAAGTACCGTTGAGCAAGCAAAAGCAAGCTTAAAGGTAGCTGAGAGCAACTACAACCGGATGAAAGCGCTGTTTGACTCCGGTGCATTGTCCGCAGCAGAATTGGAGAAAAATACGCTGGATTTGGAAAAAGCCCGCACAGGACTTGACCAAGTGCAAGCTCAGTACGATCTGGCAAAAGCAGGTCCTACTTCTGACACCGTAGCAGCGCTGCAGGCAGAAGTGAGCCGCCTGAACTCCAGCCTGGAGCTGGCTAAAAGCAGCTACGACAACACCATCGTTCGTGCCCCAATCTCGGGTATCGTAGCAAAACGCAACCTGGATCCGGGCGAAATGGCAGGAGCTGGATCCCCGCTGCTCGTATTGGTGAAAATGGATGAGGTTAAGGTAGAAGCAAGCGTTCCTCAAGAACAAATTAACAACGTCAAAGTTGGATCTTCTGTTGATGTGAAAGTAAGCAGCCTGGGCGGCAAAGTATTGAAAGGAAACGTGGAATTCGTTTCTCCGATCTCCGATGCCAACAGCAGCTCTTTCCCAGTTAAGATACGCGTGCCAAATCAGGACGGAACGTTGCGTGCAGGTATGGTAGCCGAAGTGATGCTGCAAGGTCAGGTTGAACAAGGAACAAAAGTACCAACCGCAGCTGTTTTGGAAAAAGACGGAAAACAATACATTTACACCGTTGATAAAGATGTTGTCCATCAAGTAGAAGTAACAGTGAGCAATGCAAGCGGTGACTGGACTACGGTTACGGCAGGCGTAAATGACAACGATCAAGTAGTGCTGAACCCGACCGACAAATTGGCTGAGGGCACTAAGGTGATCGCAAACTAACGGGGGTGAGGACATGGCGGAAGCGGTGGCACAGCGGGAGGAAAAAGGCGGAAGCGGCGGAATGTGGTTTTCCCTTCTCGCTATCCTCTCCGGAACCTTCGTAGCGATCCTGAACAACAGCTTGATCAACGTTGCACTCCCTGCCATGGTGAACATCTTTGGTTCAACTACAGACACCATGCAGTGGGTACTGACGGGATACATGCTGGCAAATGCGGTCATGATCCCGATGAGTGGTTCTTTGTCAGCCAAGTTCGGAGCAAAAAAAGTTTTCGTGATTTCACTTTCGTCCTTTACGATTGCATCCGTGCTTTGTGCTCTGGCGTGGAGCGACACAACGTTGATTGCGTTCCGCGTCGTGCAGGGCTTAAGCGGCGGCATGATCATGCCGATCGGTATGTCGATGATCTACATGATCGTGCCTCGCGAAAAGATCGGGATGGCATTAGGGATCTTCGGGATTGCCTCGATGACAGCGCCTGCTCTCGGGCCGACGCTGGGGGGCTATTTGATCGAGTTTTTGAGCTGGCAGTTTCTGTTTTTGGTAGGTGTACCCTTTGGGATTTTCGCAGTCATCATGAGTATGGTGTTGCTAAAGGAAACCCCGAAAAAGCCCGACCTCAAATTTGACTTTCTAGGTGCTTTTCTCGCGATAGTCGGATTTGGTTGCCTCTTGCTCGCCTTTAGTAAAGGGCAGGCAGAGGGATGGACGTCGTTCTTCATTGTCGGCTTGTTTTTTATCGCCATCATGAGTCTCATCCTGTTTGTCTGGGTGGAGCTCGGCAAGGATCAGCCACTGCTTGACTTACGCCTGCTCAAGATTCCGGTATTCTCTATCAGTATCTTGACATCCGGTTTTGTCATGATGGGGATGATGGGCGGGATCTTCCTGATGCCGATCTTCCTGCAAAACATTCAAGGGCTGACCGCGATGGAGTCGGGGCTCTTATTGATGCCACAATCGATCGCCATGGCCGTAATGATGCCGATCAGCGGGAAGTTGATGGATAGATACGGTGTAGGTCCGATTGGTCTCATCGGTTTGACGATTATGAGCGTGACTACCTTTGAATTGCATAATCTTGCTTCGGATAGTATGCATTCGTGGATGAATATGATTCTAACCATTCGCGGTCTCGGGATCGGATTATGTATGATGACATTATCAACCGTTGGGATGAACGCTGTACCACGAACAAGTGTAGGGGATGCGTCTCCACTCTCCAACGTGTTGCGGCAAGTATTGAGTTCGTTTGCGATCGCGATTCTGACTGTGATCATGCAATCGCGCCAAACGTTCCATATGGCAGTCATTACTGACAACATGAATACGGATGTGGCGACGCAATTACTTGCAGGCCTGTCAGGACTGTATACGCAGGTTGGGGTAGATGCAGCCAGCGCAACAGGGGGAGCGAGCACGATCCTGTATGGGATATTGGCAAAAGAGGCAATGGTCGAAGGGATCGGGGATACATTCCTAGTCTCGGCCATCCCGATTGTCTTATCCATTCCTCTCCTGTATTTCCTGCACAAAAAGCCGAAAAAAGGACCCGAACAACCAAAAGAACAAAAACCAGCTGCCTAATCTTGGCGCTGTCGAAGCCAACCTGTTGAGGAGTCTCAGCAGGTTGGTTTTTTTATAATATCGGAGTATAAATTTTGAGGGATTACGAGCTCTTTATTTATCAAGGTTAGACTGTCCGCTCCGCTACGATTCACGGGGAAGTGGTAAAGTAGTAGTCACTTCGCAGGGAGCACAGAGGTACCGCTTCAAGATGGTGATAAATAAAAACGGCCCTCCGCATGTCCGAGAAGGACAATAACGGAGGGCTGTATTGCAGCATGATTTAAGGCGAAATAACTTTGGCTATCCAATAGATGATACGGCCTACGATGTAGCCGAGCAAGATCGTCCATCCAATTTTTGACCAGACACTGAGACCCTTTACGTATTCACGCAAGCTTTTCCGGGGCTGCTGATTGTTGTTCAACGGTTGTCACTCCTTTGGCGGCTTGATTGAAACGAATAAACAGGTAGATTCCAGCGAGAATAATGAGACCGCCAATCCATTGTGGCAACGTTACTACTTCACCGAGAATAAAGTACGCTAATATCGCAGTGCCAATGGGCTCTCCGAGGATACCCATAGAGATTGTCGTCGTATTGATCCACTTGATGATCCAGTTGAAGAGGGAGTGGCCGAGCAACGTCGGGAACAGAGCAAGACAGAAGAACCATCCCCAGTCCGCAGCAGGATACCCTACCAGCGAATAGCCCAGCACCAGATCGTATCCGATGAGAACGACGCTTGTCGCCGAGTACACGACCAAGGTGTAGGCAAAAGAAGACATGTGCTGCCGGACGTATTGTCCCACCAACCAGTAACCCGTCACGGTAACAGCGCCGAGAAGAGCGAGGAAGTCCCCCCACAATGCCATACCGCCTACGCGGAAATCACCCCAGCCAATGACGAAGCTACCCACAATCGCAAGCAATCCACCTGTCAGTGCGAGCAGACGTACACGTTCCCCGAAAAAGAAGTAACCTCCAATGAAGGCGAACAAGGGCTGTAGGGTAACCAGAACAGTCGAGCTTGCCACAGACGTGTAGTTCAAAGACTCAAACCAGAGTAGAAAGTGGCTGGCTAAAAAGACACCGGACAAGATACAGAGCAGCCATACTTTCTTGGTCAGCTTGCCGATTTCTGCCAGGGCGCCTCGGTTCCACGCCAAGAGCGGAAGAGTCAGGATGACCGAGAACACGAGTCGGTAAGTCGCGATGATCGGGGCGGGAGCATCGGACAGTTTTACAAAAATTGCCGAGGTCGATACCGCGATAACCCCCAGAAACAATGCTAAATAAGGGGGGAATAACGGTTTTTCCAATGATGAGTTTTCCATGTGTGCACCTTCTTATATGGGGGGAGTCACGATGTTCTCTATTGTAACGTCAGGTTGAAAAATTCACAATGTTATGCTTACCCAGTTGGCTGAAAGGTTTACTTTCAATCTGGAAATCATACAAGCATGAAAAACCGCATCCTTTTATTCGCTGCCCTGATTGTGTTGACTGTCTGTTTTCCCGCTCACAGCATGGCGATCCCGTTTACCCCGATCAACATGCTCATCGATGTAGGACATGGAGGTGTCGATTCAGGCACGTCATTCGGCAATTTGTATGAAAAAGACATCAATCTGCAGATTGCCAAACGTCTCTACCAGCAGCTGAGTGAAGCAGGCTACCGCGTAGCTCTCAACCGTCAAGAAGACATCGCGTTGAGTGATGAGAATCGCTGGCTGAATTCGCGTTCCCGCCACATTCGTGACCTCGCACAGCGCAGAAATCTGGCAAAGGAGCTCGCTCCCCAAATGATGCTCAGCTTGCATGTGAACTGGTCTAAAGACAAGCGACGAAACGGTCCTGTTGTCTTATATCAAAGCAATGAGCAGAGCTATATGCTTGCGCAGCTGGTACAAGACTCCCTCAATCGACTGGCAGGAACTCACGACAAGCCAGTAAAGGGAGGGACGTACTACGTGCTGAAGCACAGCTACTGTCCGACCGTCATCGTGGAGATGGGGTTCATCAGTAACGCCGGAGACCGTCACATGCTGACAAATCCTGAGGGACAAGAAAAAATCGCTCAGGCCATCAAGACAGCCGTGAGCGAATATGCGACTCTTACTGGTAACCTGAAGATGGAGGCGAAGACAGAAGAAAGCTTATGGAAGATGCTAGTGGAGCGACTGGTGAACTAATTGGGAAACGGTGACAAACTCGGCCTCCTTCTGTAATCGCGGGATGTACTGGCGCAGAATGGAGGCTGTTTTCTTGCCTGGAGGCCCGACGTGCCCAATCGAGATACATTGAGGGTGAGTCCGTATGTGTTTGTGGATTCTCTCCATTTGTTGGGTAATGTGTGGAATGGAATAGACATCATCCAGGAAAATTTGGTTCTCTGCGTGCGGGACACCCATCTCTTCTGCGAGCTTGATTGCGACGCTCTTATCTGTGGTTTTACTGTCCAGGTAGATGAGACCTCGTTCCTTGACGACTCCCATGATGATTCGCATGATGTGTTCATTTGCCGTGATTTTTGAGCCCATATGGTTATTCATACCGACGGCATGTGGGACATCATTGATTGCCTTTTGCACACGCTGCTTAATTTCCTCATCAGAGAGATCCGTGGTGATGGCGCCGGGGCCCAACCACGACTTTTTGCCTTTATTAGGCTCCATCGGCATATGGACGAAGACAGCATGTCCTTTTTGATGGGCGAGCTCGGCATCCTTCTTGGTACTGGGCATGAAGGGCATGACAGCTACGGTCAACGGAACAGGGAGCGCCATCATCTCCTCCGTTCCGGCCATGTTATTCCCGAAATCGTCAATGACAAAGGCAATCACCTTTTTGTTTGGATTCGACTCTGGGATCGGAGAGATCGGGGAAGGGGGAGCAGTGGCAAAGGCAAACGTGTTTGTACATAAAAAGAGAATGGCCACAGCGGAGAGAGGAATGTACTTTATCCTTGTCGTCCAATACATGGAATCGCCTTCCTTTTTGATTTTTTCTTAGTCTGTTCTAGCGTTTGTTACTTTACCCAACGATATCCACAGACTGGCTTCAATGACCCCACTATGTTACGATTAAAGATAGTAGTTTTGTAACGAGAGGGGTCGGATTGCTTGAGCCATTTTGTGTTGATTGACGGAAATAGTATCGCCAATCGTGCGTTTTATGCGTTGCCGCTCCTGTCCACGTCGGCAGGCTTGCATACCAATGCGGTGTTGGGATTCACGACCATGCTGTTAAAGGTATTGGAGGAAATGAAGCCTACGCATATCATGGTTGCGTTTGATGCGGGCAAAGTGGTGTTCCGCCATAGTGAATATGCCGATTATAAAGGAGGGCGTGCAAAAACGCCGCCAGAGTTATCCGAGCAGTTTCCGCTGATTCGCGAGCTGTTGGATGCTTTCTCCATCAAACGCTTTGAGCTGGAGGGCTATGAGGCAGATGATATCATCGGTACCTTGACCAAAACGGCAGATGAGCAGGACTGGAAAACGACCGTGATTACGGGTGACAAGGATATGCTTCAGCTCGTATCGGAGCATGTTTCGGTGGCATTGACACGCAAGGGTGTCAGTGAAATTGAGTTGTACACTCCGCAGGAAATTCAGGAAAAGTACGGTCTGAAGCCGTTGCAGATCATCGACCTCAAAGGGTTAATGGGTGATACGTCCGACAATATTCCGGGTGTTCCAGGTGTCGGTGAAAAAACGGCCCTGAAGCTATTGCACGAGTACGGTTCAGTCGAAGAAGTACTCGAAAATATCGATCGCGTATCCGGAAAAAAACTGCAGGAAAATCTCCGCGAAAACGTGGACAAGGCCAAGATGAGTAAAGAACTGGCGACGATTTTGCGAGAGGCGCCTGTCGAGCTGGATGTGCAAGAGACCGGATATACCAGTTATGACGGCGTGACCTTGAGTGAGTTCTTTAAAAGGATGGAGTTCAAGTCGCTTCTGTCAAAAATTAAGGTAGAGGCACCGGACGACGGACAAGCTGCTAATGCTGCCCCTTTCCAATATGAAGTGATTTCTGCGGAAAATGCGGAGAAATACGCAGACAAGCTGACATCACCCATGGCTGTTTACGTGGAGATGGATGGAGACAACTACCACCATTCACCGATCGTTGGTTTCGGATTGTCAGCGGACGATGTGAATTTGTTTGTCCCATGGGATGTGGCGAAGGAATGGAAGGCATTTAGTCAGTGGCTGGCAGACGGCTCCCAGGAAAAATGGACGTTCGATGGCAAGCGTGACACGGTTGGACTCGCGTGGCATGAGCTGGACATCAAAGGAATCAACTTTGATGTTTACCTGGCGTCCTATTTGCTGAATGCGACAGAAAGCAATCCCACGCTGGACTCTATTGCTTCCCAGTACGCTCAGGTACGCGTGCGCTCGGATGAAGAGGTGTACGGAAAAGGGGCAAAGAGGCTCTTGCCAGAGATGGATGTACTCAGTGAGCATGCGGCACACAAAGCCGCTGCGATCTGGCAAAGCGTACCGGTATTGCGTGAGCAGCTGACTGAAAACCAGATGAACGAGCTTTTGAACGATCTCGAAGCACCCCTCAGTATGGTCCTCGCTCTCATGGAGAAGCAGGGCATCAAGGTAAATCGTGATCGTCTCACCCAAATGGGAGTCGAGCTGGATGCCAAGCTGGAGGAGCTAACCAAGCAGATTTACGAGCTGGCTGGCACGACCTTTAATATCAATTCGCCGAAACAACTGGGCGAAATTCTGTTTGATGTGCTCGATCTGCCCGTATTGAAAAAAACCAAGACCGGACCTTCTACCAGTGCCGATGTCTTGGAAAAGCTGGCACCGTATCATCCAATTATTGATGCGATTCTCATCTTCCGCCAGCTGGGCAAGCTGCGGTCCACCTATATCGAAGGGCTGACCAAGGAAATTCACAGCCAGTCGAGCAAGGTGCACACGCTGTACAACCAGGCAACGACGGCGACAGGACGACTGTCCAGCACGGAGCCCAATCTGCAAAATATCCCGATCCGAATGGAAGAGGGACGCAAGATTCGCGAAGCTTTCATCCCTTCCGAGGAAGGCTGGTACATGCTTGCGGCAGACTATTCCCAGATCGAGCTGCGGATCTTGGCGCACATATCAGGCGATGAAAACTTGATC
The DNA here is from genome assembly GCF_001420695.1 of Brevibacillus choshinensis. NCBI lineage: Bacteria > Bacillati > Bacillota > Bacilli > Caryophanales > Paenibacillaceae > Brevibacillus > Brevibacillus choshinensis. Next base: position 149,809 of record NZ_LJJB01000007.1, read on the forward strand.
GATGCTTTCCGCAATGGCATGGACATTCACACGCGAACGGCGATGGACGTATTCGGTGTAAGCGAGGAACAGGTGACTTCCTTGATGCGTCGTCAGGCAAAGGCAGTCAACTTCGGGATCGTATACGGCATCAGTGACTACGGGTTGTCACAGAACTTAAATATTACCCGAAAAGAAGCGGGAGATTTTATCGAACGTTATTTCTCTGTCTTTGCAGGTGTCAAACAATGGATGGAGGATATCGTCAAGCAGGCCAAGCAGGACGGCTTTGTCACGACGCTCTTGCACCGTCGTCGCTATTTGCCTGACATCCGCAGCAGCAACTTCAATCTGCGTTCCTTTGCAGAGCGGACGGCGATGAATACACCGATCCAGGGGACTGCTGCTGACGTGATTAAGCTGGCGATGATCCGTATGCAGGAAGCGCTGCAAGAAAAGGGTCTCAAGAGCCGCATGCTGCTGCAGGTACACGATGAATTGGTCTTCGAGGTGCCGCAGGACGAGCTGGAAACGATGAAGAAACTGGTGCCTGAGGTCATGGAAAGCGCATTGGAGCTGCAAGTTCCACTCAAGGCAGATGTGAACTTTGGGCACAGTTGGTACGATGCCAAGTAGGCGATCCGAGAGCGTGAGAGATTGACAGCGAGAGGAGGAGGCATATGCCAGAGTTGCCAGAGGTAGAAACGGTAGTCCGGACGTTGGGTGGACTGGTTGTCGGCAAGCAGATCGAGCGGGTGAGCGTTCTCTTGCCGAGAATCATCCGTACACCTGATGACGCGGAGGAGTTCAAAGCTCATCTTGCGGGACAAACGATCCATGCGATCAAACGTCGGGCGAAATTCATTCAGTTTTTTCTAGATCAGGATGTACTCATTTCCCATTTGCGGATGGAAGGAAGGTATGGCCTGTATCAGGCAGATGAACCTGTGGAAAAACATACCCATGTCATCTTCCACTTTACCGATGGGACGGAGCTGCGCTATCGGGACGTTCGTCAGTTTGGAACGATGGACGTATACCCTCTGGGGATGGAAACGACGACAGGACCCCTTTCCAAGCTCGGTGTAGAGCCGTTGGATGAGAGCTTTACCGCGGATGTCCTGCGTCGACTGTTAAAGGACCGTCCAACAAAAATCAAGCCGCTGCTGCTGAACCAGGAATGTATTGTTGGACTGGGGAATATTTATGTGGACGAGTCACTCTTTAAAGCGAGAATTCATCCTGAGCGGCCAGCGGGCAAGCTGACCAAAAAACAGGTGGATCTCCTGCATGAGAGTATCGTTGCTACGCTGTCGGAAGCAGTGGACCAAGGCGGTAGCTCGATCAAGTCGTACGTCAACGGGCAGGGAGAGATGGGGATGTTCCAGCAATCCCTCATGGTGTATGGACGTAAGGATGAGCCTTGTGTCAACTGTGGGACGGAAATTGTCAGGTTTGTCGTGGGAGGCAGGGGCACCCATATTTGTCCCGTTTGTCAGAAAAAGTAAAGACTTTTTTCTCGCAAGATAGGAAGTTAATTTTCCTATCCAGTACAAGTGCAACCAGGCGAGACTTGTACCCTTTGGGTGCAAAAGCTTGGCGTAGCCAAGTTTTCTAGGAGAGGAGGATGGGCATGATATTAGGATTGACGGGCGGGATCGCCACGGGAAAAAGCACTGTCACAGGCATGCTGCGCGAGCGGGGCATTCCTGTCATTGACGCTGATCAGATTGCCAGAGAGGTCGTGGAGCCGGGCAAGCCTGCTTACGAAGCCATCGTCCGCCACTTTGGACGGGAGATTTTATTGAATGATGCACAAATCGACCGCAAAAAGCTAGGAGAGGTCGTATTTTCCGATGAGGCTGAGCGCCAAAAGCTAAATGCGATCATCCATCCAGAGGTACGTCGTGTCATGCGGGAAGAAGCGGAGGCGGCAGAAGCCAACGGGGCTGAGATCGTGTTTATGGACATCCCCCTCTTGTTTGAGAGCAAGCTGCAGTACATGGTGGAAAAGATCGTGGTCGTTTACGCACCCGCGGATATGCAGCTCGCACGGATGATCGAACGAGATGAACTGGAGGAGGAGCAGGCACATAAACGACTGCGCGCCCAGTTTCCGATTGATCAAAAGAGAACGGAAGCGGACTTCCTAATTGACAACTCCACATCGAGAGAAGAAACAGAACGGCAAGTAGAGAAGATGCTGTCTGTGATTCGTACGGAGTTGAAATCATGAAGCTCGGTCGTCGAGCAGCACTTATTTTGCTCATACTAATGAGCGTCTTTTTGCTGCTCAATACTCCTTTGATCTGGAAGTGGATGTATCCGATCAAGTTTCAAGGGGAAATCGTATCCGCATCTCAGAAGTACAAGGTGGATCCTTACCTCATATTGGCTGTGATCCGGTCCGAGAGCGGGTTCAAGACGGACCGTGTCTCCAAAAAGGGAGCGGTCGGGTTAATGCAGATCATGCCTGATACAGCGGCATGGATTGTCCAGCAGGCTGGCTTTCAGCCCAAGGACGATCAATATTTGTACGATCCGATCATGAACATTCACATTGGGACGTGGTACTTGAACTTTTTGCTCAACCGATACGAAGGCGATCTGGTCAAGGTGATCGCCGCGTACAACGCAGGACCGGGGAAAGTCAGCGGGTGGCTGTCTAACGAGCAGTGGAATGGACAACGCGAGCATATTGAGGACATCCCCTTCGGAGAGACGCGGCAGTATGTTCAGCGTGTCCTCTATTACCATGATCGGTACAAAAACATATATGATGTTGATTTACAATGAAAGCCGCTTTCTTTCCAAAAGAGAGCGGCTTTTGTCTTACTATCGGAAAGTATAAATTCCTTGGAAAAAATTGAGCTTATCAACATAGCTGGGGTGGGGAGAAGCAGGTTTCCGATCTACACCCCGCAGAAGAGGTTAGACTGTCCGCTCCACAACGATTTACGGGGAAGCGGTAAAGTAGTAGCCGCTACGCAGTGAATACAGAGGTACCGCTTCTGGATCCCGTGAATTCGTTGTTCCGCTAAGATGGGTCCGGAGTCTCTCCGCCTGGAAACCTGCTTCTCCTGCGAACTGTTGTGGTTTCTAGTAACTTGTTCTGCGAGGTTCAAGGGAGCAAAGCTTCATTTCCCAATCGTTGCGCTTCGAAGGACATGGGTGAATCACGAGAAGACCGAAGTCGTCCAATAAGTCTGATCGACATGTCACGGAAGCCATTGAATAAGGAGAATCAAGCTTTCGTTCTTCGTAGGCATTGTCCCACGAGAGGTTGTTCTCAAAGAAACTCCGTGGAAGGCTCCCTAGCAATGGAACGTGGATGAATCAAAGCTGGCCGAGGAAAAAGGGAAAATAAGCGGAAGATCTTTGGAACTCCAACCAAGGCGCAATGGAAAAAACGGAACACGCTTTTAAGCGTCCACCTCTGAGAAGCTTCCTGAGATGGCTACTTTGGACGCAGTTTCGTTTTTTGCATGGAGGCGGTCAGGGATGACCCCCAGCAGGTGTTCCTATGAAGCTGAAGCGTTTTCCCCTTTTTCCTTTCCTCCACCACAGTCAGACCGAGTGCAAAAAGGAAGCGGGTGTATTTCCCGCGTATTTCTTATGCCTAGGGCACGATAAAGGAAAACACATTGAGAAAAATAGGAGGGGGAAATCGTCCAAATATTTATTTTTCAGTAAAACACATTGATAATTGTGTCATACTTATTATAATAAAAGTAACAGAACAGCGTAACTTAATTGTGAAAGGGGTTTCTATATGACAATCAAAATTGGTATCAATGGTTTCGGCCGTATTGGGCGCATGGTATTCCGCCGCGCTATTCAGGACCCCAACATCGAAATCGTCGCGATCAACGCCAGCTATCCTGCGGAGACGCTCGCTCATTTGTTGAAATACGACACGATTCATGGACGCCTACAAAATAAAGTGGAAGTACAAGACAACAAGATCCTCGTAGATGGCAAGCCGACCGTCGTACTCTCTGACCGTGATCCACTCAAACTGCCTTGGGGCGAGCTGGGTGTGGAAATCGTCGTAGAAGCTACTGGCAAGTTCAAGGACCGTGAAGGCGCTGGCAAGCACCTGCAGAGCGGCGCGAAAAAAGTAGTCATTACAGCACCAGCAAAAGAAGAAGACGCAACGATCGTGATGGGTGTAAACGATACGATCTATGACCATGCGAACCATCATATCGTCTCTAACGCTTCTTGCACCACCAACTGTCTGGCTCCTGTAGCAAAAGTGCTGAATGACGCATTTGGTATCGACCAAGGCTTGATGACCACCATCCACTCGATCACCAACGACCAAGTGAACATCGACAACCCACATAAAGACCTGCGTCGTGCACGTGCTGCTGGTGAATCTATCATCCCGACTACAACAGGTGCTGCACGTGCGGTAGGAAAAGTGTTGCCAGAGCTGAACGGCAAGCTAAACGGTTTCTCCCTGCGCGTACCGACTACAAACGTTTCCGTCGTAGACTTGGTTATCAACACCAAGAAATCAGTTACAGTGGAAGAAGTCAATCGCGTCCTGCGTGAAGCAAGCGAAGGCAACATGAAAGGCTATCTGGAATTCTGCGATGAGCCACTCGTTTCCAGCGACTTCAATGGAAATGAAAGTTCTTCCATCGTTGACGGACTGTCCACCATGGTGATGGGTACGAACCAAGTGAAAGTACTCGCTTGGTACGACAATGAGTGGGGCTATTCCTGCCGCGTTGTAGACCTAGTGCGCCACGTTTCCGAAATGCACAACCAAGCGACTACAAAAGAGGCTGCTGCTGCTGGCGTCAACTAGTTGCGCGCCACAGGCAAACAGCTCTGAATGAAATAGCAAGCCCCTTTGCGTAAAAAACAGCAAAGGGGTTTTTCTTGCCTATCCGTTTAGTTATCAGGAAGTCGTCTCATTCGCGACATCGTTCATTCGGAACAAGTCATCATCTTCGAACCCGACGATAAATAACTTGATGCTTGCTTTTAGATTTAGATCAAATGGGGGATGGATGTCATTGCCTCGGCCGTCCTTGATGATCCTTACAGTCGGACGGTGGGAGTAATCCGGGTCGACGCGACTGACCACGCCTACCTCACCAGTATTCAATACGACGCTGCTCCCAATCGGAAAGACGGCGATATGCTTGATAAAGGCGTTGACGAGTTGATGTTCAAACAAGTGACCACCGGAGCCTAGCAAGTACTCCAGAGCGTCCTGGGGCATGTACCGCTTTCGCCAAGGACGTGGAGAAGTCAGCGAGTCGTAGACATCCGCAATGCCAACGATCTGGGCGTACTCATGAATTTGTTTTCCCTGCAAACCCTGAGGGTAGCCGCTCCCATCTAGCCGTTCGTGATGCTGCAGGCAGACGTGAGCAGACAAGAGGGATATATCGTGCTGTTTTCGCAGCATATTAAAACCGTGCATCGTATGCTGTTTGGCGATTTCTTTTTCTTCGTCAGTCCAGCGCTCTTCTTTTTGCAGCATTTCTTCGGGGAGATTCAGCTTCCCCATATCATGGAGCATGGCCCCGATACCCAGATCCATCAGTCGTTGCCGGTTGTAGCCCAGCGACATCCCGACAGCGGTAGCTAGTACAGCTACGTTGACCGAGTGGTGATATAGAGATGGAGAATGAGAGGAAATGCTGGATAAATGACCAATCATTTGCTTATTGAGCAGGAGGTCATCCAGGATGGAGCTAAAGGCGCGCTGAAAATGCAGGCCCATTTCTATTAACGAAATTTTTCGTGCGAGCTTGTTTGAGTTGGTAATCTGCTTGAACGTTTTCTCGATGGCCTCGACAGCGATTTGCCGTGTCTGGGGACGGATGACCTCTTCTACCTGGATGTCTTCAGTACGAGGATCATCTATATAGACAGCGTCAATCTTGGACCGTGTCAGGCCCGCTATGAGACGCTCAGTCAGCACCATACCCGTACCTAGCAATACTTTTCCATCTTCGGTGAAAACGGTGCGGCCCAATTTCATACCTGGCCGAACTTGTCTTAAAGATACTAACCTCATTACAATCCCTCCAACAATACCCATATTGTACTCCATTCGACTTATGCTTTAAATAGGTACAAGGATTGACTTGACTTCTGCAGGGAAATTGAGGGACACTGTAAACAAGTATTGTCTGTACTGGAGTTGATTGCTGCTATGCGTTGTCCATTTTGTGAGTACAACGGGACAAAAGTCCTAGATTCGCGTCCTTTTAATCATAATAAATCAATCCGTCGTCGTCGGGAATGTGAACAGTGCGAACGTCGGTTCACAACTTTTGAGATGGTGGAAGAAACCCCCTTGTTGATCGTCAAAAAAGAGGGTACTCGAGAGGAATTCAGTCGCGAGAAGGTGTTGCGTGGTTTGGTGCGCGCCTGTGAAAAGCGTCCGGTTCCACTAGAGGTGCTGGAAAACGTGGTCAATGACATTGAAAGGGAGCTGCGTAGCTGCGGTCAGGCGGAAGTCCCTAGCAATGATGTTGGGGAGAAGGTCATGGAGCGTTTGTACCATGTAGATGAGGTCGCTTATGTACGTTTTGCCTCTGTCTATCGCCAGTTCAAGGATATTAGTGTCTTCATGAAGGAATTGGAGGAGCTGTTGGCGCAAGCGAGGAACAGTCACACTCCTTTTCCCAAAGAGTAGTAACGATAGGTAAAAAGGTCTCTCGACGCCACGCTCTCGCGGTATTTCAGCCAGGGCGTCTTTCGCTTTCCATCTGATTTCAGCACGTTGACCAGATCGCCATGTTATAATAGTGGAATGAGATTTTTCAGGAAGGAAAGAGCCGATGCGCCGTTTAGTATGGAACGAATTGTTGCCAAAGGATCGTTTTTTGGTACGGGTGGTGAGGCCGCTTAGCTTTACCGAGATGGGCTATGTCACGCATTTGTACTTGCCGATCATCGGTGTCGAGTCGTATACGCTCTACCAACTGCTCGCGCATGGCGTGCAGGAGGCGAGCGGTGCTGCTTCTGAGAGTACACATCGCAGCTTGATGCTCTCTACTTCGTTGTCTCTCGATCGGCTTTTGGATGCCCGTGAGCGTCTGGAGGCTATGGGACTGATAGAGGTACGCAGACGTGAGAATTTGCAGCGGGATTACTACTACGACTATTTGCTAAAGCCGCCGCTTACACCGGGAGAGTTTTTTTCGGATTACGTCCTTTCTCTTATGCTGTTAAATAAGATTGAAAATATTCGATTCCAGCAGCTGCGAGAGCAATATGCCGATATGATTGCTACTCAACTGGATCAGGAATACACCATCGTCGAAAATGTGACGAAGGATTTTCATGAAGTGTTCCAATCATTGAAACCGTCTGAGCTGGAAGTGAAGAAAGGCTCAGAGCGAGAGCAGTTCTTGACGAAAATGGAGACGAGCTTCCCACCAGCCGATATGAAGTCTGGCTTTGAGGCACAGGTCGCGCACCCGTTGAGCGTCTCGTCCTTGCGTCTTTATTTGCCAGACAATGCAGATGCTTCCAAAGTGCTTGGCGGTACGAGCATGGAATTTTTATATTTGCTGTGCCACTTTTATCAGATGGACAGCTGGGGGATGGGCCAGGAGCTACGGGACTGGACGCTGTACAAGCCAGACCGAAGCCTGGATACCGAAGTACTGCGCAAGCGTATGGTGCAGCGTTATTCCGAGGACAAGCTGTATCGAAATACTACCGTGGAGAGCGGTGGAGAGGATGAGTGGGGGCCAGGCCAATTGCCAGAGCCGGGCAGTGAAGCGTTTGTCCGTGCTTGTCGCGTGCTGTCTCCTCTCGGACTGCTGGAGCGTGTCGTCGGAGGCAGGGTCAGTAAAGTGTTTCTCGAACGCGCGGAGACGCTGGTATTCTCAGACGGAATGCAGCCGGAAGTCGTGAATGCCTTGCTGGTCCACACGTTGGCGAGCATGCAGATGGAATTGCCGAAAGCGTACATGGAGACGATTCGCGACAGCTGGAAAGCGAAGCGGATTGCTACCGTAGATGAGGCCGTGAAGCAGATTCTGGAGCGTGCCGATCAGAGGGCTCAAAGTGTAGAAAAGGCAAAGAGTACCAAGAAGGATACGGGTACGGTACGACGCAACGGGAAAAATGTCTTGCAGGACAAACTGCCGGCGTCAGTCGAATGGCAGAGAGAACAGGAGAAAAACGGGCAGCTGTCTGCAAAAGGAAAGCTCATTTCGGACGATCCTGAATTGAGTAAAATGCTCGAAACCTTACGTAAAAAACAGAAAGGAGAGTGATGGCTAGATGGAATCCGTCGGTCAGTTTATGAAAGAGCTGGCAAAGCGAACGCCTCGCCAATTGCTGTCGCCTGATGAGCAGCTCGATAAAATGTTTCGCTCCAGCGCTTATTTACAAGCATTCCAGCAAGAGCATCCGGAATTGTCCCGGGAAGATTACCTGCGATCGCTCTCCGATGTGTATACGTCTGTAAAAGAACAATATTGGTGTGAGCGCTGCCCAGGACTCTCGGAGTGCCCCAATCTGGTAAAAGGGCATCGGACACAGCTCAGCAATGTGAACCAAACCATCATAAGTGCGATTGCTCCCTGTAAAAAGCAAATCTCCCATGAAGAAGATCTCAAGCGGAGACGCATGATGCGGAGCTACTATGTATCTGAGGAAACCTTGACGGCCAGCTTTGACAAGCTAGAGCATGATGCGGGCAACCGGGCAGCAGTAGCAGCAGCCATTCAGTTCTGTAACCAAATGGAGACAGGAGAGCGTGCAAAAGGCTTGTATCTCCATGGTTCATTCGGAGTCGGAAAGAGCTATCTCATGGGTGCGATCGGTCGCCAGCTTTCCGAGAGTCACATCTCTTCATTGTTGGTTTACGTTCCTGATTTTATCCGGGAGATGAAGGATTCCATCTCCGATCAGTCGTACGTGGGGAAACTGGAGCTTTTAAAAGACGTACCGGTTCTCATTTTGGACGACATTGGGGCCGAGAACCTGACACCGTGGGTACGCGACGAGATTTTGGGTGTCATTTTGAATCAGCGGGCAAACAATCATTTGCCGACGCTCTTTACGTCCAACTACTCGCTGGAGGAGCTGGAGGAGCATTTGTCGATTTCTAATGGCAATCGAATCGAGCGGACAAAGGCAGCGCGGATCATGGAGCGTATCCGCCATTTCGTCGAGGTTATTGAGATCTTACGCAAGAATCAGCGTCTGGAGAGCTGAAGACCAGAAGCGTGAGAAGTGCCAGTATGTGATCGCCAGCACTTCTCGCGCCTCATGGTACGGCTTGAAAAGGTACTGCGAATGAACGGCTACAGGGGATACGGAGAGTCCCAAAGCTTCTGCCATAGTTACGGCGCGAAACAGATGATAGTCGTGACTGATTAGCAACGCATTTTTAAAAGGATGAGGAGCCATGACCTGCTGACCAAACAGCAGGTTTTCGTATGTAGAGGTGGATTGTGTCTCCATGAGAATATGCTCGGCAGGCACGCCGCGCTCGACCAGGTATTCTTTCATCACGGCAGCTTCTGTCAGCCGCTTGCCTTCTCCGAGGCCACCGGTCACCAACAAGACAGGTACATACTTTTTCTGATAGAGCCACAAAGCCTGATCCAATCTTTCGCGCAGGCCCGGACTCGGACCGTCTCCCCACACGGCAGCTCCCAGGACGATTCCGACATCAGCTTGACGAGGGATTGCTTCCTGTATGGTTTTTTCGATTTGGTAGACGACATAGCCCGACCAGATTCCTCCGATCCCGATGAGAATGCTCAAATAGAGAAGAACTCGTCGCATCCAGCGCGGTTTTTTACGTCTATTCACTTCTGTTTTTCCTCCTCGCTGTCTCGTTTTTTTACGACGGCAGGCGGCGAATGAACCTGCTCTATCTATGTAATAAGACGCTGCAGATCAAGGAGAGTTACAGGGTCTGACACACGACGGTCACAAATAACTAGTAAATTATTTCTCTCAGAAGCCGATATAGTAATCGAGGCATGGGTTTTACAAGAAGCAGATTTCATACTTGCGGGGGAGGCTAGCAATGTTCTGGAAAAAAACGACGCTCTTGTTTCTGGCCATCTTGCTCTTGTGCGGAGCTGGAAACGCTGGAATTGGATACGCTGCGGATGAAATTAGCAGATTGGTCCTTTCGAAAAATGAAGTGACATTGGAGATGGGAGATTCTACTTCGTTGACGGCAACGGCTGTCTACGTGAGTGGGAAAACCGAAGACGTCACGATCACGACAGAATGGACGAGTCAGGGTCCAGATATTGCGGCAGCTTACGCGGGCCGTATCACAGCAAAAGCAGTAGGTAGCACCACGGTGACAGCGACGTACATGGGCAAAAGTGTACTCGTTGCCGTGAATGTCACCAAAAAAGTAAAAGCACTGACGCTGGACAAGCAATCATTGAATGTGTTGATCGATGACCAATCGCCAGCACAGCTCGAACTCACTGCCCTGTACAGTGATGGTCAGTCTGAAAATGTTACGACTAAAGCAGAGTGGTCCATCGACAATGCTACAGTGGCGACTGTCATCAACGGTCAAGTCAAAGGCTTGAACTCGGGGACAGGCGTGATCACAGCCAAGTTCGGCAGCCAAACGACTACCATTCCGGTGAACGTGGAAATCGCGCACCGCTTGGAGCCAAGTAAAAATCAGGTATCACTGCTACTCGGTGGCTCGGAAACAGTCAAGCTGCGTGCCATTTATCCAGATGGTAGCGACACAGAAGACGTCGCGGCAAAAGCAGAGTGGTCTTCTGACAACCCAGCTGTAGCGGATGCGCTCAAAGGAAAAATCACGGCATATGGCGCAGGTACAGCGACCATTACCGCAAAATACGGTACCAAGACAGCGACAATCGCAGTCGATGTCGATACCACGCAAAAGCTGGAAGTGAACAAGCAAAACGTCTTCTTGCATGTAGGGGAAGCGTCCGAGGAAATCAAACTGACAGCAACTTATGCGAATGGGGACGGCGCTCCAGTGAGTGTGGGAGACAAAGCAGAGTGGTCTTCCTCGAAAGAAGGCGTGGCATACTACAGCAATGGCAAGATTCACGCTGTGGCATCCGGGGAAGCGGTCATCACCGCGAAATACGGGAACAAGTCTGTTTCCATTCAAGTAGATGTAGAAGTACCACGCTCGCTGGATATTGTGCCTTCTTACCTGACAATGAAAAGCGGCACTACGGAAAAAGTAAAAGTAAAAGCATCTTTTGCTGGAGCAGCAGCGTCTGAGGATATTACAAGCAAGGTAACATGGTCTTCGGATAATGAGGACATCGTTTTTGCAAAAGACGGAGTCATCTCCGCTTACAAAGCTGGTTCTGCAACGATTACGGCGAAATACGGGGAGAAAACAGGAACTGTGGTCGTCGATGTAGATGTACCGCAAAGCTTGACGGCGGACGTGACAACGGTAGCTATCCCGGTAGGCGGAGCCAAACAAGTAACAATCACGGCGTCTTATCCAGATGGAACGCCTGAAAACGTCACGCAAAAAGTGACGTGGGCGTCGAGCGCACCAGCGGTTGCGTCCGTACGCCAAGGTCTCATCACAGGTGTGGCGACAGGGGCAGCTTCCGTTACGGCGACCTTTGGCAATCGCACCGTGACGATTCCCGTATCGGTTGGCGTCTTGCAGACGTTGACTGTAGACAAGAAAAAGCTCGTCATGAGCAACGGCAAAAGTGAAACGGTCAATGTGACTGCAGCCTACGCCGATGGAACAAGCAAAAACGTCAATGAGCAAGCAGCATGGACGAGCTCTTCAGCAGCGGTAGCAGAAGTCAATCAAGGCAAAATTACAGCAACAGGATCTGGTAAAGCGACGATCACTGCAACCTTTGACGGGAAAACAGTGACCATCGCAGTAGAGGTAGATCAGGCGACCACATTGTCTGTCGATCCTCGGCTGTTGATCCTGACAGTCAACGAATCGGCTGATATCAAGCTGACAGCGACTGACTCTGCAGGAAATACCAGCAATGTGACGACAGATGCAGAATGGGTATCTTCTGCCATTAAAATTGCGGATGTAGCCAACGGACGAGTCACTGGTTTGACGAACGGACGTGTTACCATCACAGCAAAATACGGCGGTAAAACCATTACGATTCCGGTGGAAGTGGGTATCGTCACCAAGCTGGAAGCAGACAAGCGCTACGCTTCCATCAAGTCCAACACGACTGCGCAAGTTACGCTGACGGCCACCTTTGCGGATGGCCGCACGCTGAACGTCACTTCGCTTGCGGATTGGAGAACAAGCAATTACAAGGTAGCAGACGTAGCTAAAGGTCAGATCTCAGGCAGAGCTTTCGGAAAAGCGACCATTACAGCGAAATACAACGACAAGAGCATCTCCATCCCAGTCGATGTAGATACGCTGAAATACTTGAAGACAGATGTAGTCCAAATTGTCATGGCGAAAGGGGAAACCAAGCAGGTAACCGCTACGGCTACCTACATGGATGGCTCTGAGCAGAATGTGTCCAAGCCAGCTCTCTGGACCACCTCCCGCCTGCTTGTAGCAGACGTCAAGGACGGTGTGATCAAAGCGACTGGATCTGGTAAAGCGACGATCTACGTGACCTATGGCGGTAAAAAGACTCCGATTGTGGTGACGGTACGATAAGAAAAAGAAAAAAAGTCAGTTAAACACGAGGTTGACGTGTTTGACTGGCTTTCTTTTTTGGTCGGAATATTGCGTTACATCTTAAATTGACCGATCTGATTTTGTAATTCCTCCGCCATTCGTTCCAGGGACACGGCCGAAGAAGTAATCTCTTCCATCGACGCCAACTGCTCTTCTGCGGCAGCCGACACGCTTTGAGTACCGTCAGAGGCGAGCAGCGTCACTTCGGAAATATGGCTAATCAGCTTCACGACCATATGGGTACGCGCAGAGATATCTTGTGTGGCACCGGAGACTTGACCGATCTTTTCTGCGACTTCCTCGACAGCGGACTGAATCTGTTCAAAGGATTGGCCAGCTTCATATACCTTTTCAATTCCAGTTGTTACTTCGCGTTTGCTGTTCTCCATGACGGATACCGCACGTTCTGTTTCGGATTGAATGGAGGTGATCAAGTGGCTGATTTGTTTGGCTGAGCTGGAGGATTGTTCCGCCAGCTTTCGTACCTCATCTGCCACGACTGCAAAGCCTCGTCCGGACTCTCCAGCACGTGCCGCCTCGATCGCGGCGTTGAGTGCCAGCAAATTGGTCTGGTTGGCAATCGCAGTGATGACCTCCACTATGTTTCCGATCTCTTGTGAACGATTACCCAGACGGTCCACTACCTGTGCGAGCTCATGGATGGACTGGCTAGAGGAAGTCATTTGTCCGACGGCTGTTTGAATAGAATGGTTACCGACGGACGCCAGGTCTGCAGCCTGTCGGGCAGCCTCGGATACCTTTTGTGTATAGTCAGCAATCTGTGTGATTCCTTCTGACATTTGAGCCGCTGCTTCAGTGCTTTCTTTGGCGTAGGAAACCTGCTGCTCTGTCCCAACAGCCATATCCTGCATGGTGGTTGCGATCTGCTCGGTAGCTTTGCTCGTCTGGTCCGCACTGGCAGAAAGTTGTTCGGCAGACGCTGCGAGCTGTTGGACGTTGTCATTGACCGAATGTAGCAGGGAACGAAGCGAGCCAGACATATGGTTAAAGCTCTTGCCGAGAGTCCCGAGCTCATCGTCGCTCGCGATCGCTACTTGTTGTGTCACATCTCCCTCGCTCATTTTTTCAGCAGCATCGGTCAATTTCCGCAACGGACGAAGCAGGGATCTCAGGATGAGATAAACGGCACCACTACCGATGACCATCCCGACAGCAATGACAATCAAGGTTTTGAAAAAGATCGGGCTGGCGGCCTCTACGGCTTCGGATTTGTACATGACAGCCATGAGCTTCCAGCCTGTTTTCGTATTCGTGATGTGTGCGGCTCGCGCGTCTTGGCCAGCATCGGTAAAGTCAAACTCGCCTGCCGGTTCGCCGTAAAGGGTCCCGATCCACTGATCTGTCGAAGGGGTACCTGGTTTTCCAGTAGGGTGAATGAGGAATTGTTGGTTCTTGTCAAAGATCGAGAGGTAACCCTTGGTCCCAATCTTCGCGTGCTTGATGGTTTCATCCAACGTGGTCAACTGGATGTCGATTCCCAACACCCCCGAGCCGTCGGATAATGTCTTTGCCACGCCTACCACCACGTTGCCCGTACCCGCATCGATGTACGGTTCGGTGATAATCGTTGTCTGTGGTTGTTGCATGGCGGCTTGGTACCACGGGCGCTTGCGCGGATCGAAGTCGGATGGCAGCTTCGTATCCATCGATGTCATCATGCCTCCGGTTTCGTCACCGATGTACACTTCCCCGATTTCGGGATGCAAGGAGTGATACGTCTGCAATCTTTTACGGGTCGCGGCTCGAGTGAACTCCTGCAAGTCGCCCTGCCCAGTTTCAGAAGCGATGAATTCGATATCCTTGGATTGAGACTCCAGTGTCTGATTGAGTAGTTCATCCACCAAGCGCATGTTTTCTGAGGCAGTCTTCATCAGTGCACTGTCTAGCTGGTCTTTGGCACTCTGATAGGATAGGAAGCCTAGGGTAAGCATCGGAAGGATTAAAATAGCGAAGAATGCGGTGATCAGCTTTGTTCTGACGGTAAGTCTGGGCATTTTCATCTGTGGCACCCCTTTGAGCATTTCTGAGTTGTCCTGCCCAGATATTCATTCCCGCTATATATAAGTGTTCAAACCTGAATTGGAGGAAATTATTTTATAAAACTTTATTTTTAGTGTTGTGCGAAAAGAGGGGAGGGAGGCTGCTTTTTTCGCTTGCAGTGTATGTGAGTGTATGCTATACTAAATTCACTGAAAGCGGAAATGGCTGGAAGTATACATATGGGGCATTAGCTCAGCTGGGAGTCCGAGCTGGTCAAATGTACTACCAAAAAATGAATACCAGCATTACTATTATCGTGGGGGCATAGCTCAGCTGGGAGAGTGCTTGACTGGCAGTCAAGAGGTCAGGGGTTCGATCCCCCTTGTCTCCACCATACTTAACCTTCAAAACGGCAGAGATGCCGTTTTTTTGTTTTTTCAAAATATGAATGAGACTAGATTCATCTTTTCTCATTCATTATCAAAGTCCTCTTGCCCTTCCTTCCTCTAAAGTTTTTGTTCCCCTACATCCTGTAGATGCAAATTTTGAACAACCACCGCTGGCTCATATGCTCGTTTTATGGAGCCCACGCTTTGTGCTACTTCAAAATGCTCTTATTCTTGATAACAGAGTAGGGCGATGTTATAATTTTTTACAAAATTATGCAGAAGGAGGTTTGCATATATGCTTAATCCAATCGTTATCGTTGCATAGCAAAGGCTATTGCAATGAACAGCTACAATGGTAGAAATCAGATGCGAACATAGCCTTTGCGATTCCTAAAAAAAAACTTTTAGGAGAGCAAAATGAGCTATAAGAGAGCTATTCATATACTCCCTAATGACTTGCTTGAGATGGTTCAAGAGTATGTAGATGGTGAGTTTATCTATATACCTAGAAAATCAGGCAATAAAAAAGAATGGGGGTCAAATACATCCACCCGCATAGAATTACAGCAGCGAAATATGCAGATTTATGAAGATTATTTGGCGGGGAATAGTCCACAAGAATTATCCGATAAATATTTTTTGTCTTTGAAAAGTATGCAAAGGATAATACGAGAACAAAGAAACATTAATTAACTTAGAATGAGCCAATGCAGTTTACCTACTGTATTGGCTCATTTTCTTTTATTAAAAGTCTTTAAGGTTTGGTTTTGCGGGACTGAATAATACAATTTAAGTAGACTAAATACCAGACTGGGAGTGACAAATATGAGAAAGATTTGTGACAATCCACCTTTTTTCTTTCCTATTTAATTCTAATAGGAAGGATCGATTTTCATGCAAATAGTAAAATGGGATATACAGTATCTATCCCCACCACCTGCAATAAAGTATTGTAAGAAATGTGGTAAAAAAACAGAGCATGTGTGCTCTGGATTGTTTCGGGTAAACGCTCAACGAAAGTATTTAGATATATGGTTAATCTATAAATGTTCAGTTTGCGATTCAACATGGAATATGACTATCTACTCCCGTATCAATCCCCAAAGTATTGCCTCTGAAATATTAGAGGGGTTCCATAGCAATAACGGAGAGCTTGTTAAGAAATATGCTATGGATACGGAGCTAATACACAAAAATGGAGCTGAAGTTGGCCTTCCAAAGTATAAAATACTAGGGTCCGCTATTGATTTTACCATTCCTACTGAATTACATATAAAAAGCCCCTATCCATCTCGGCTTAAAGTATCTGCTTTGTTACGGGAAACATTGAATTTATCTCAAAAGGCTTTTGAACAAATGATAACCAACGAGTCAATCCGAAGCACTATGGGGCTTGACTTAAAAAAATGCAGAGTACAAACAGAAGTTGTATTGATAATTGATAACTAGAAGTCAAACCGCTTTTGTTTATGAAAAGAATATAAAGTAGTGCCAAAAATGAAAACCCACAGTGAACAAAGATCACAGTTTTGTAAGTAGGTACTTCTGTGCTAAAGTTGCATATTCTCAGTTCAAAAAAGGCGGTTTTGATAACAAGTATCAAGCCGCCTTTTTACTTATAAAAAACATGATTCGAGTGATAACGTAATAGACAAATCAAATATTTTTAGTCCAATAGTCATGTATCGTACAATAACATCTTTTTCTTTAGCTTGTTTGGATCAAAATAATTACAAAAATCCCTAATAAACTGAGGAAGTTTTTGGTAGTGAAACTAAACACCACGGGAGAGCGCTACACTGGCAGTGTAGAGGTCAGCGGTTCGATCCCGCTATGCTCCACCATACATAAACCTACAACGCTGCCGAAATGCAGGCTGCGTTTTTTTCTGTCTGTTTATTCTCGAGTTTTTCCCTTTCCGATCCTTGACAATAATAGCGATATTTCAGATTGTCGGAAATTTCCGAGCCGAATTCCCGTATGAATCATTAATGAATGTTTATCTATTCTCCGTCCTCACGTACCGTAAGTCAAAGTATAGGAGGAAACTCATGAAAGCAATCGTGTACACAAAATACGGACCACCGGATGTTCTTCAGCTCAAAGAGGTAGAAAAACCTACTCCCAAGGACAATGAAATACTGTTACGAATATATGCGACAACAGTAACAGCAGGGGATTGGCGCATACGAAAGGCTGACCCATTCGCTGCAAGACTTTTCAATGGTCTCATACGACCGAAAAAAGTAACGATATTAGGGTTCGAGCTAGCCGGAGTAGTTGAAGCAGCTGGCAAAGATGTAAAATGATTGGAGAGGGGCGAGCAAGTTTTTGCATCTTGCGGAATTGGTTTTGGCGCTTATGCCGAGTACAAATGTTTGCCTGAAGACGGGGGAGTGGCAATAAAACCGGCCAATATGACCTATGAGGATGCCGCCGCCGTACCTATTGGAGGAATGACAGCCTTGCATTTTCTTAGAAAAGGAAATATCCGGAGCGGACAAAAAGTTCTTATCTATGGCGCTTCTGGAAGCGTAGGTACTTTTGCGGTACAGCTTGCCAAATACTTTGGGGCAGAAGTTACTGGGGTATGCAGTACCACGAATCTAGAATTGGTGAGATCTCTGGGAGCCGATAAGGTCATTGATTACACGAAAGAGGATTTTACCCAAAGTGGTGAGACCTATGACATTATTTTTGACACAGTAGGCAAGAGTGCGTTTTCAGGTTGTGTAAAATCACTAAAGCAAAAAGGATTCTATCTGAGGGCCGTACACATGGAGCTGTCACCGATCGTTCGAGGGCTATGGACTTCCATGACAAGCAGCAAGAAAGTGATAGGTGGGACGGCAAGCATCGAAAAATCTGAAGAGTTAATTTTCCTCAAAGAGCTTATTGAGGCAGGAAAGCTAAATTCGGTCATTGATAGACGCTATCTGTTGGAACAGATTTGCGAGGCCCATCGCTATGTTGAAAATAGGCACAAAAAGGGTAATGTAGTCATATCTGTGGGACACGATAATAAATTCTAACAAAAGACAGTACTCATAGTTGGAGTTTACTAGCAGAAATTTACGCCTATTCAATCCAAAAACGATTGAGGAGGCGTTATTTAATATGGATATGAAATCAAATTCCCTTTCCTGTTACATGAACGAAAACAATCCCCACATCAAATGAATATGATATGTAGAATTGAATTTTATTTGGGGAGAGTGCGGTTATGCTCAGGATAGACTACATTAATGGAAAGGGAAGGGGAGTGATTGCCGCAAAGGATTTTATAAAGGGGGAACTCATTGAACGTTCTCCGCTTATCGTGATTCCATATCATGAATTAATGTACATTTTAAAAACTATCTTAATCAATTACATTTTCAGCTGGGAAAGCAACCAGTCAGCGATTGCATTGGGGTACGGCTCCTTATATAACCATTCCTATCATCCAAATGCTACTTATTTCACAAGGATAGAAGACATGTGCATCGATTTTCAGGCATTAGAAAATATTCAAGAAGGTCAAGAGATTACGATAGATTATGGATGGCACCCAAATGGCTTATGAATGGGCTATCGGTAATCCTACTTTACGAGTGATCCGTCATACAACTAGATGACATACTGGTTGAGTAACTTTGTATCCTCTAATTATCGTTGTGGCTCTTTTACTCTGGAAAAAGCGAAATTAGACAAACACCCATTTCTTTTGCGGGCAAGCGCCTCCTCCTAGTTATGTGCATAGTTTAACACTGTGCTTGATGGAAAGCAGATAAAAATTGGAGGAGGAATCTTCAGGATGAACCAAGAAGAGTCGTTCAGCGACGAGTTTTACAGAACTGACGATTATATGCAAGATTATGGGTCAGGATCTATAGGATTCTCATACCCTTCTTCATCTTTTCGGAATACTCAGTTTACCTCTCCTTTTTATAGTTGGTATTACCCTCATGCCCCGTATTATCAACCTTATGGTTATGATCCCTATCCGTATCTATATTATCCAGGACAACAGGGACCTGGTAAAGGACCTGGCAAAGGACCTGGCAAAGGACCTGGAAAAAGACCGACAGAAGAAGAGGCGCACAACGCTTTGTACCAGATTTTTGCCCAAATGGAGAATGAAATTAGACAACAACCGGTTTCCTACCGTTATGTTTCAGGTGTACACATACAACAAAGAGCACGTATTGCATGGTATTCCTTGAGGAGTGCTGTACGTATTATGAGAGCAATTCCATTCACAACCGCTAATGCCGTTGCCGGTTATTTGGAAGGCACAATCATGGCACGAATCGGTGAAGCTGGAACAGTTGCAGCTGCGGCTCTAGTAGGACGAATTAGTGATTTTTTAATTCATAACTTTGCTGCATATGCTTCGAATCCAGCATTAGCGACCTACCGTGCCGAACAAATAGTAAATGTTATTTCTAATTTGTTATAAGTATTCAAAAATTAAACTCAATGTATATCTAAATGTGTTCACTCCTAGGATGCTGGTTAATTTAGCAGAATCCTTTTCATGCTTAATTTTAGTAAAGTGTGACGGGTATTGAATTTGAACATGGCGCAGCTGCCTTTTTCGAATTTCAAGCAGGCATAGAGCTCGCCATCTGGAATCGTAAAGATCTCGCCCATGAGCCAAAGGTTCCTTTGTCATCACAAAGCTCTACGGAATTTACGATTGGTCACAATGTAGGGAGTAAAGATGAAGTGGAGCATGTAATGGTGCTTGCCTTAAAGGCAGGGGCTGTTATTACGGACCCGCGAATGACACCTTTTGGGGCGGATACTCTAGCCATTTCCTAGATCCTGATGGCCATTTGTGGGAAGTGGTCTGGAATCCAGCGTGTGAGATCAATGATTAACATATTGCTTTTATCCTCAATGTTGTCTAGGGCAGTGCAACCAACCACTACGGGAGAGCGCTACATTGGCAGTGTAGCGGTCAGTGGTTCGATCCCGCTATGCTCCACCATAATTGTTAAGCAAACCACTTCTTTGGAAGTGGTTTTTTGTGTTTTTGGATCAGCAGAGGGGCACATTTCGATTGCTCCTTCCATATAAGTCGGCAGTGATGCCCTATGCCTTTGAAGGATGAACGATTGCTGTTTTGGATCGTGAGCAGGGTGATACCCCATTACATTTGACAACAGGCTACGTCCTTGTATACACTTTATTTATTCCGACCGTTCGGTATAAATAAAAATTGGATAAGGTGAAAGAATGCCCAAAGTAGGAATGGAACCAAAGCGCCGAGCTGATGTCATAAACGCCACGTTAGCCTGTATTAGCACTCATGGGATTGATGGCATGACGCTGGATAAGGTTGCGGAGTATGCGGACTGCTCCAAGGGAGTTGTCACTTATTATTTTAAAAACAAGGATAATCTGACGATCGAAGCCTTTAAGTCGTTTATGGCCTATTATGGTCTCAAAATAGAATCAGAAATTGACCCAATAATGAAAGCCCGGGAAATGATTGACGTTACGTTGAAACATATCCTACCTCCATACCGTGATGACACGGAGCAGAGGATTAATGTTTCGCTGGTGGATGGAATTGAAAAGATGGTTATCCCGCTTGAAGATCAAGCAAGGCTCTTTCTACAGTTTTTCTCAAAAGCCGTCTTGGATCCAAACTTGCAGGAGGTCGTATCCAAAAGCTATTTGGCTGATCTTGAGGGCATAGCAAAGATTTTTGATTACGGGAAAAGGACAGGACAAATGTCTGTAGAGGATTCGCAAAGTGCAGCATATGGGCTGCTAGCGATGGTAGTGGGTCTAAGCTTCTTTCGAGTGGCGAACATACCGCCCAGAAATGTCGATGACAACCGATACATTTGTGAGGATTATGTAAGTAGGTTTACCAACAGTTGAGTATAGTTTCATGAGGAGGATGATTATGAAAATTACGAAGGTAGAAGCAGTCGGGGAAAATATTGCAGTCGTGAGCAGCAACGAGATTTTAATCGGAGATGTTCAGTCAGCATTGGATCTTATGGCAACCGTACATTACGAAACAGGCTGCGATCGCATCATTATAAACAAATCCATACTAAGTGAAAGCTTTTTCGATTTGAAAACACGCCTGGCAGGGGAAATCTTGCAGAAGTTCATCAATTATCGCGTGAAGGTTGCAATCGTTGGAGATTTTTCGGTGTATGCAAGTCAAAGCTTAAAAGCCTTCATCTATGAATCTAACAACGGAAACGATATCTTTTTCTTGCCGACCGAACAACAAGCGATTGAAAAGTTAAGCACGTTGAAGTAAAAGTGGGAACGGGAGGAAACTAGGTGTTGAACGCGCGACATATTCCTGCTGAGTATCCAATGGTGAAAATTCCTGCGGGTGAAATTGAATTAAGGGATGATCGGATAAAAGCTACGTGGACGACTCAGGTGAATTCTTTTTTGCTAGCACCCGTTCCAGTTACGAGAGAGTTATATTTCTCGGTATTACAAAAGACAGTTGAATCGAATGACCAGCCTCAGGAACCGGTCGTGAATGTCTCGTGGAATGATGCGATCTCGTTTTGTAATTTGCTCTCTCAGCAATCAGGCCTGCAGGAATGTTACTCGATAAGTGATGATGGCGAGAGTGTCGTCTGTGACTGGGGAGCGGACGGCTATCGTCTTCCTACAGAAGCGGAATGGCAGTATGCGTGTAAAGCGGGAACGGGTGGTTATCGGTACGGCGAGCTCGATGAGATAGCTTGGTATCAGGAAAACTCTGAGGGCATGGTACATGAAGTAGGTAATAAGCTGCCGAATGCGTGGGGGCTCTACGATATGTTAGGGAATGTCTGGGAGTGGTGCTGGGATCTATACGATGTAAAAGTATACGGCTCCTACAGAGTTTTCCGCGGTGGTAGCTGGGCCGAAGAGGCTAGGGGCTGTGGAGCAACATGCCGCCGTCGCAGTCACCCTACGTTTCGAATTGATGATCTCGGCTTTCGTCTTGCTAGGTCGCTGTAAGGTGGCGAAAAAATGGGAAGAGAGTGTCGAGGTACTCAACCAATTAAACGACGTTGAAACGCTTGGATTATTCCGAGCGTTTTCTGCATTTCAAAGGAGGAAATGCTGGAAAAAAGGAAAACGCCCAAGGAAAGCGTTGATTTCCCTGAGCGATTTGTCTCTATTAACTACTCATTCCTCCAAGCCAGCGCCAACGTCCCCATCCCCGCATGCGCCCCAATCGTAGAGCTAATGGGCCCAATCAACACCTCGACATCGGAATACTTGCTCTTAATCGTCTCTTTCAACTCAAGCGCTTTCTCTAGCACATTGCCATGCAAAATCTGCACATGCTTCACGGAGTAACTCTGCTTGGCGCGATCTAGTTGCTCTAGCATTCTCTTGACCGCCTTGCCCTCGGTACGAACCTTTTCATAGACGTCAAACAGCCCGTCCTTGATCTGAAAGATTGGCTTGATCTGTAGGAGATTGCCAATAAAATATTGCAGGCCACTCACTCGGCCGCCCTTGTAAAACTGGTCGAGGCTACCGACCAGGATATAGTTCTCATACTTTTTGTATTCCTCACGCAGGGATAGTGCGATCTCCTGATAGTCTTTTCCCTGCTCGGCCAGCTCGATTCCTTCCAAGATAATCGAGGTAATCGGATAGGACATCAGCTTGGAATCTACCAGTTCGACCGGGAAGTCTACCATTTTGGCAGCAGTAGCACTCGCGTTGTAGGTTCCGCTCAGATCGGAGGATAGATGGACAGCGATCGCACAATCGTATTCTTCCTGTAATCGCTCGTAGAGAGAGACAAATTTGCCGACGGAAGGCTGCGACGTTTTGGGAGTAGAATTGGCCTGAACGATTTTGTGATAAAGCTGTTCAGGAGTTAAATCAATGCCGTCTTCATATGCGCCATCTTCAAAGATGACCTCCAGCGGAACAACGAAGATGTCGTGCGTATCCATGATCGGATCGGGTACAAATGCGGTGCTGTCTGTAACCCAGGCAATTTTTTTCTTCAAGGAAACTTGTCCTCCCCTGTTATAGTAGAAACCTTGGCTTGCCCTGTAAATGACAAGGAAACTTCGGCTCATGGGTGTGATATTTTGGTAATACATAAGCAAACTTGTATATTCAATCATACTATGAAAATTGTCGTTTTTTGTCGTAATTATGGGAATTTTATTGAACAATTGCGAGGGGATTACTGGAAGAGGGTTCATACAAAAAATCCCATGTATCGCTATACGTTGAACGTGATAGGACATGGGATTTACAGCTGTAGGCGTCTATTCTACCAACGGCTTGATCTTCGGAAACACTTTCAATGCCGTCTTGTAAAACACATCCTCGTGATACTCCGCTGGTATCAGCTCTTGGACGAACTGGAGATACGGCTTCACGGGAGCAAGCGGCCAGTCGGTTCCAAACAAAAACTTGTCATAGTGATCGCAATAGGTAATCGCGTGGCGCAGATGGGCGAAGAAGAGGGGGGAGTCCTTTAGCCGCTGACAATTGGCTGCGTCTCCTACCATCAGGCCAGAGAGATCAGCAAACATGTTGCGGTTTTTATAAACGACCTCCGCTCCATCGAGCACCCACGGATCGCCAAAATGGGCCATCATGAAGCTGACCTCCCGATGCTTCACTGCCACTTCGTCCAGTGTGAGGGGATGGGAGTACTTTAACAGCCCTCGCTCTGAATACGTATCGCCGGAATGGAAAACAACAGGCACCTGGTACTTGGCAGCCAGCGCATAGACCGGATCGTAGACGCTATCGTAGGCATAGAAGGGATAGTAGCCCAGATAGATTTTTAATCCGACCACGTTGGGCTTTTGCAGGTCTACCTCCATTCGTGCTACCGCAGCTTCATCCAGCTTGAACGGATTGATTCCCAGGCAATAGACAATCTGCGAGGGGAGTTCCTCTATCAGATCGAGTCCCATCGGAGTGACCGCCTCCGCATCGGGAAACCCGTCCTGCTGTGTCTCCGTCAAGCCCATGCCGATCCCGAGTACCACGCCGTTTTCTGCATATTCCTGCAAGATGCCAGTGACCGAGTAGTCGACAAATGATTTTTCTGCCGCAGTCCGCTTGAACTCTTCGATGTGAGATAAATGCATATGCGCATCAATGATTTTCATCCGGTAGCCCCCTTTGGTTGGCAAAGCGTATGGCCCGTAAGGCAGACAAGGAATCAGACGGAATCATCCTGTCAGCAAACAGGAAAAAGACGGGTGGGGTAAAGGTGACACTGTTGCTTGGCAGATTCAGCTCGCGTACGACAGAGGCGACAGCCACTTCCTTGTTGGAGTAGACTTGCAGATCTGCTGTGTCCAAGTCCGTAACGATCTGCATCTGATCCTTCCGAGAAGCTGAGCCGACAAGGTAATCAGAGGCTTCGAGAACGGACAACTCTCCCTGTGCCAGCTTGTAGCTCAGTTCCTCGCCGTTCGCTCCGACGGTTTTCAGCCAAACTTCTTCGTCGGCATCTCCTGAATGCAAAAAGATGTCAGTCGACCAGCTCTTGTCAGCAAAATACGTTCCGGTATTTTGGGAGATCTCAACCGTATGGCAGAGGATAGGGACTCCTGGCAAAAGCAAGTAATACTGATGGCACGTCAGACCGCGATACTTTTCCTGTTTTTTTACATCATAGCTTAGCTTGATCCCTTGCCAGACGTTTTGCCGGCTGTCTACCAGCTCGACAAAGGAGGCTGTTCGCTCTTCCTTAACCAATGAAAATGCGCTCAGTTCAGCCACGTGGTTACCGATCCCGCCTGTCCACGGATTCCACCATGATTTGGGCTGCCGCTCAGGGAAAGAGCTGTCCAGCCACTCCTGACCATTGCTGGAGAGCGAATAGAGCGTCGGATAGAAATAGGGAGCTGCTTTGATCCGCAATAGACCGTTGTCGGCGATATAGACTTGCTGTCCCTCTTCCTCTGTTTGATTCAGAGAAACCTTGCCTTGTCCAATCGGGAAAATCGCGCTGCGCAAGTGAGCCTCATGCGTGGCAAATCGTCCGTCTACCTGTACGAGTTCATATAGACTTCTTGGGGTAGTAAAGGAAAAGCTAGATTCCGTCTGTTCTGCATCCTCTGAGTAGTGGAGTGTCTGTCCAGCAGTAGACACGCTCGTTGTGGACGCAGTCAATTCTCCCTCCAGATACTGCTGCTTGTATTCCTTCACCTGCACGCTCATTTCCTCGTTACTGACAAACGGATTGTGCTTGTTGGCAACCAAAGCCAGATGAGGTGTCAGGGACAAGTCCGCTGGCATTGCCTCTCTTCTGGCGAATGCACGGAACTCCTTCCAGTCGGTATAGCCTCCATGCATGATGTAGAAGGGGCCAAATGTTTTTTTGCTATGGGGCTCTAGTATGCCGAGACTGGTTTCCAGACTCACGTACCAAGATTGAAAATCAATGCGATACTCCTCAGGCCAGCACATTCCCCAAGGATCCGTTTCTCCCTGCGCAAACAGCCAGTTTTCGCTGATCTGCTCACCGTCCCAATAATCCAGATCACTGCCGTAGGAAGCGGACGTTTCGACATAACGGCCTTGGTACGGCAGGATGGGGTGCTGAAAATCAGGAGTAAAGCCTTGGGTAATCCAGAGCTCGGTTGCTAGGTTGTCAGCAGAGAGGTTTTCCAGCTCCAACTCGTGCTCTACGGTACCATCTCCAAACAGGAGCGTCTTTCCGATAACCGCGATCTGAGGGAATGCACCAGATCGATAAGTGGCGCGGATACCGATCGCTCCCTTTTCCATGATAAATTCGATTAGCTCGGCACGTTTTTTGGAAAACTCGCTGGAATACGGTTTGCCGATCTTGGGATAGATGATAAAGGTTGGCTCCCCACCCGCAGCACTGGCAACGGTGATCTCGTTATCGTCTTTATTCAAATAGAGTGCATGGCGACCATGGTGAACCTGCCAAGCTTGTTCCGTATCCCCTGACAGCATGGCGCCCAGTCCTGTGAAGGCGGCCCCGATCTTTTTCGAAAAGGATACAGAGCTGCCATCCGCGAGCTTGGCCTCTACCTGTACATGTAGGGAATAAAAGCCGTGTTCGAGCAAGTCAGCGGTGAGGGGGAGTGAGATGCGTTCTTTGCCACGCAACAGAAGTGTGTGGCGCTGCTCGTACATGTGGAGAAATGGACGTGAGGGTAGCTCGAACGTAAATTCTGCCTCTTCTGAAAAGTTGTTCTCCATATCGAGATAAAGCTTCGTTGTCTGTCCCGGATATGTGAGACCAGGCACGTGCATAGATAGGGTAGTGGGAAACTTGGGGATGATCCCCACTTGAAAAAGAGCGGCTTTGCCGTTAATCAAGAGGTGGGTGCAGACACGAGGATGCGTGCGCCAGACGCTTTGCTCTTCTGTGATTGCGTCGACAAAAAAGCTTGCTGACAGCGTGGTTTCGCCCGTGACATCCAGCTCCTGTTGATAATCAAAGCGGATCGTTTCGCTAGATTCTCCCTTCAAGGAAAGGTGTAGCGGCCTGCCCGATTTGTTGACGATCCTGTACTGAATCTGGTATTCCCGACCAAAGACTAGCTCTTGCTTTTCCACTTCGGCCAACAGCAAATAGTCCACTGTCTCGATTAGGCGCATGCCTCGACCGAGCCGCTCAAACTCCACGCGCAAGCTCTTTTCTTCTTTTGCCCAAGAGTAGGTGAAGTAATCAAAGCCGTTCTCTTTCCGACCGTCCGGCTCTATCTCAATCTCTCGTGTAGAGTCCCGATACCAGTCAATTTCCTCAAAGTAGTGGGCGATTGCCTCTGTCCGCAATACCGTGGGGATCATGTTCATCAGGTGAGTGGAATCGTCCCGGTCTTCCCAGAAAAAGCCGAATTTCTTATACAACGGAACCGCCTTTGTGTTTCCAGCCCAGGTATAGAGATCAAGTCGCGGCCAGCTGAGCTGGATCGTTTGCTCTAGCACGCGTGCAAGCAATAGGCGGCCCACTTTTTTTCCGTGATATTCAGGCCGTACATTGAGGAGTGGGATGTAGAGAGCTCCGATATCTTCTCGGTATTCTGCCAGGCTGCAATAGCCAACTACCGTTTCACCTTCCACTGCCAAGTAGACGGCGAGAGAATCAGAGCTGGCTTCTTCCTGTCGGATCTGTTCCGCTGTTGTAATCGAGTTTCCGCCTCCCCAGCTATCCCGGCTGGCGTTCCACATATCTGCGACGGCTGCAGCCAGTTCGGGACGATATGGGACGATAGAGATTGATTCCATGTTTGCTTGCACCTCGAATCAATTGTAAATTTTTGTATCTTATTAGAGAGTACGAATGAATTACAGAATCGGTTTCTGTTTTTAGTAGCTATTACTACTCGTAGGAAAGGAATCAGAATTATGGAACAGAGATCATGAGAGATGCTTGCCACAATTTAAAGTAGGACGAAGGAAAGTGAATTGGGGTTGACATTGAGGTCTTAATTCATTATTCTATCTCTAATCTTATATGCGATATACGTTGAAAGAGCCCAGTAGCAGCTTAGTCCCTGTTCTAGAAAGCCGGGGGGTGATGGAACCCGGTACACACTCAGCTAGCGAATTACAACTCTGGAGTATCTCGGGTAATGCTGAGCGGAATGGCGAACGATAACTCGCCGAGAGTGGCATGAATGGCGTGCAAAAAGCACGGAGTCCATTCGTGCAATCTGGGTGGTACCACGGTTATCCAATCGTCCCTATGTCTACATTAGGCTAGGGGCGATTTTTTATTTTTTAATAGGTATTTATGAATTGAGGGAGTGTATAGCTGTGAACATTATCGACGAGCTTGAATGGCGCGATGCCATCAATCAACAAACGGATGCAGAAGGTCTTCGTGAATTGACGAATCAAAAGGCGATTTCGGTATACTGTGGCGTAGACCCGACTGGCGACAGTATGCATATCGGTCACTTGATTCCTTTTATGGTATTGAAACGCTTCCAACTCGCCGGCCATCGTCCTGTCATTCTGATTGGCGGCGCAACGGGTACGATCGGCGATCCAAGCGGGCGTCAATCAGAGCGATCCTTGCAAACGCTCGAACAAGTCCAGGAGAATGTGGACGCACTGACCGCGCAAATGAAAAAGCTGTTCGTGACTGAAGGCGATAACCAAATCCGCATGGTCAACAATTACGATTGGACACATAAAATCAACGTGATCGAATTTTTACGGGATTACGGTAAAAACTTCAGTATCAATTCGATGCTGGCCAAAGACGTCGTAGCGAGCAGACTCGACAGCGGTATTTCCTTTACCGAATTCTCCTACCAAATCCTGCAGTCGCTAGACTACCTGCATCTATACCAGCATGAAGACGTACAGCTGCAAGTAGGCGGCTCAGACCAATGGGGTAACATTACGAGCGGTCTGGAATTGATTCGGAAAAAAGAAGGACACGAGGCAAAAGCATTCGGACTCACGATTCCTCTGATGTTAAAATCCGATGGTACGAAATTTGGGAAAACAGCTGGAGGCGCGATCTGGCTGGATCCGAACAAAACAACGCCATTCGAGTTCTATCAGTTCTGGGCGAACACCGATGACCGCGATGTCGTGAAATACTTGAAATACTTTACATTCCTCTCCAAAGAGCAAGTTGACGAGCTGGCTGAAAAGGTACAGACCGAGCCACATAAACGCGAAGCGCAAAAAATGCTGGCTGAGGAAATGACGAGATTCGTACACGGTGAGGAAATGCTGGATCAAGCCAAACGCATTACCGCTGCTTTGTTCACCGGTGACATTAAATCGTTGACGGCTGATGAGATCGAGCAAGGCTTTAAAGAGATGCCGACTTTTGAAGCGACGAAGGAATCGAAAAATATCGTCGACTGGCTTGTTGATCTGGGCATCGAGCCATCCAAGCGTCAGGCGCGCGAGGATATTAACAATGGCGCGATTTCCATGAACGGTGAGCGAGTAAGCGACCTGGGACTCGAAGTGACAGCCGACTTAGCCATTGGCGGACGGTTTATCATTATCCGCAAAGGAAAGAAAAATTACAGCTTGGTGAAAATGTCCTAGCAGACAAAGTCACGAGAAGCTTCCCTCTATCCGTGGGGGAAGCTTCTCGATTTATTCTAGATGGAAGTTTCGCATTCGTTACAAATTGGAAAAGGATGGTTGTTTTGAAGATCAACAAAAAGTATGAGAACATCGTGTTTACGTTTTTAATGGCTTTTGGCATGTCTTGCTTCATTTCTTTCTTCATGATGCTGATTACCCTTGGATTTAGCCATTTTGTATTCCTAAACTGGTTGAAATCATGGGGAATTGCCTTTTTGTTCGCGTTTCCTGCCGCTTACTTTTTCCCGAGAGTCATTCGGAAAGTAATGAGAACAATCACATTTGTTGAAAGTGATTGAGTTAGAGTTGTTGCGCTGAGAATGAATTTACGACTGCTGCTTTTCCCATACAGAGGAGTGCTTCCGTACAAGCTCTAGAAACATTTTAAAAGCAGGGGATTGCCACTTGCTCTTATGAAAGGCGAGTGATGTAAATACCGTTGTTCCCTGTTCCCAAACAGCTCCTGCTAATTTTTTTTCGTTCATTTCCGAAATGGCTGAAAAATACGGCAAGATCGAAAAGCCCAATCCGCACATCACGCTTTGTTTAATGGCCTCAATGCTCCAGAACTCTAAAGACGTTTTTGGTGAGACACCTTGTTCTTGCAAATAGGAGTCGAAGAGCTTCCGATAGCTACAGCCTTGCTGTGTCGATAAAAAGGTAGAATTTGAAATGGCTTCCAGCAGTTGAGGCCATGGATAGGATTGGAAATGCGGAGGGGCTATCAAGAGCATAGGTTCCTGTATCAGCTTTTCTACAAACAAGTCAGACTCGGTCCATTCTTTCTCCAACATAAAAACCATGTCATATTCACCAGTACGCAAGAGTCTGAGTGCCTCAGCATTGGAATAGGAGGGTTTCAAAATGAGCTGTACTTGAGGGTATAAATGAACGTATTCCTTTATGATTGTCGGCAATCGATACACGGTTAACGATTCGGGAGCGGCAATTGTTAAGGTTCCGCTGGGGTGAGGACTTGCCATATAATAATTTTTTGCATTCGCGTATAAGGTTAGCATTTCAATTGCGTAGGGCATGAATTGCTCGCCAGTTTGAGTCAAAACGACTTTTTTCCCCAACCGGTCAAATAAGGGGGCTCCAACCTCTTCTTCGAGTGCTTGAATGTGCATAGTTACTGTGGATTGAGCGTATCCGAGATTCTCAGCTGCTTTTGTAAAGCCGCCTAAATCGGATATGGTTTTAAAAGTAACAAGATGCCGAAGCTCCATTCCATTTCGCTCCCTGCCTAATCGTTTTTTTGTTATCGTATCACAAAAACCGATCTTTTCCATTTCTTCTATCAATTTTACTAATCAAAAGCTCGTAGCTATACTTAGAACCATCGCTGCAGCGATTCACGATCACATGAATCTGCGATACGAGGGAGCAGGATGGTAATGAACAAAACTTGGATAATAATGTCGGCAATTGCTACAACGCTGCTCTTATGGGCTTCCGCATTTGTAGGAATAAGGGCAGGGCTCGAAGCGTACTCTCCGACGCATTTGTCATTGCTCAGATACGCGACAGCTTCTATTGTTCTGCTTTTCTATTTCTATAAGGGAAAACACCGACTTCCTGACAAGAAGGATTTGCCTAGAATCATGCTGACAGGCTTTGTCGGGATTACCGTGTATAACTTGGCTTTGAATTTTGGAGAGTTAGGTGTTACAGCAGGAGTAGCGAGTTTTGTTGTTAATACGGTGCCTATATTTACATCCATACTAGCCGTATTCATTTTGAAGGAGAGACTGAGATTTTGGGGATGGGGAGCTATTTTCCTGAGCTTTATCGGGGTTGCTATCATCTCACTGGACGATCTTCAAAGCTTGCAGATCAGCGGAGGAGTGCTGCTGCTTTTGATTGCGGCGCTGTCTCAAGCAACTTATTTTGTCTTACAAAAACCATTGCTGCAAAAATATAGCCCTGTTGAGGTAACAACCTATGCAATAATAGCGGGAACC
Source organism: Brevibacillus choshinensis (assembly GCF_001420695.1). Taxonomy (NCBI): domain Bacteria; kingdom Bacillati; phylum Bacillota; class Bacilli; order Caryophanales; family Paenibacillaceae; genus Brevibacillus; species Brevibacillus choshinensis. Next base: position 180,849 of record NZ_LJJB01000007.1, read on the forward strand.
GTATTTATGATCCCTTTCTCCCCACAATTTTTTGATGGCCTTCTAAATACGCCCTTTGCCAAGACACTGATTGTCATCTATTTAGGTGTTTTTCCAGGTGCGCTCGCTTACTTATCATGGTCTTTTGCTCTATCAAAAGTGCAAGCATCTACAGTATCGAGCTTTCTTTTCCTCGTTCCGTTGTTGACTTTGGGTATTGCATGGATATGGCTATCCGAAATTCCAACGATGCACACTTGGATCGGGGGAATATTGATTTTGATTGGAGTCGTAGGTATGAATACCATTGGAAAGGCTAAAGCAATGCCGGTGAAAAAGGTCAACCTATAAAAAAGAGTGTTTGTCCAAAAAGAGTAGAAGCAAGTAAAATACCTATGAAGGTGGATCTTCCCCCGGTTGTAACTCAGATGGAATGGGTCTACTTGTGAAGAGGAACCATGACAAGGAAGATCAGGGGGGAAGCACGGGTGATGATGCATACCTATAACATTTGGGAACGATTACTCTTTTTGCCCACTCATGTGGACCATCACAAACTTACCAACTCGTTGCAAGGCAAGACGATCCTGATTACAGGCGCGAGCTCCGGGATTGGTGAGCAGCTAGCTTATCTACTGGGTCACCTGCCCGTTCACTTGATCCTCGTAGCCAGAAGAGGGGAAAAGCTGGTAGCCATGAAGCAGGAAATCGAAAAGGGATCTGCCACAGTAAGTGTTTTTCGGGCAGATCTACGAGAAGCGGATGAGATGGAGGATTTCTTGACCTTTCTTCATCAACAACCTGGTGGGGTGGATGTCGTGGTAAACAACGCTGGCCTATCGATTAGACGCTCGATATGGGACTCCTTACCCCGCTATCACGACTTCACGCGAACGATGGCGATCAATTATTTTGCTCCTGTCCAATTGCTCATGTCCGTCATTCCTTTGCTCAAACAAAATCAAGGACAGATCATCAATGTATCTACCATAAACACTTCGTTACTACCTCTCCCGTATTGGGCTGCGTATCAGGCCTCTAAATCAGCATTTGATACGTGGTTTCGATCTGTCGCTCCCGAATTGAATGGGATAGGGATCTCGACAACCTCGATTTATCTTCCCTTAGTGAAAACACCGATGATCGTGCCAACAGCAGCCTATCAAAACATGCCCGCCATGAGCGCGTACCACGTAGCTCAAATCATCGCCAAATCCATGTATACAAAACGGAAAACGATCATGCCATGGTGGTTGATTTTTGGACAGCTGGCATCTATTTTTGGTAGAGGACTTTGGGAATGGAAGGCTCCAGGGATACTGCGAAAGAGGGGGAAATGATGTTCAAGATCGTTTATCTAATAGAAGTCCTATACAAGATGCGCATTCTTTCCCCGTGGGGGTTGTATAGGGTAATCGCTGCGATCTTCCGATATGGGATCAATGTGATGATGCTCATAAAGCTGACAGAGAAAACGGATGGTCATAAAATTGCAATAGTGGATGAAAAAGAAGCCGTAACCTATCAACAGCTTTTGTCCCAATCCGAGAGGCTATCTATCATTTTGCAGCAAAAATACCGGCTTCGCAGCGGACAGAAGGTCGGTTTATTATGTAAGAACCATGCTTCCTTGGTGAAATCTATTTTTGCTGTTTCCCTTGCAGGGGCAGATCTGTATTTGTTCAATACGGAAATGGGCATAAAGCAGTTCAATCAATTGCAGGATACCTATGAGATAGACTTATTTATCTATGATACAGAGCTGGCTTCCTATCTCGAACAATCGTCGTTTACGAAAGGGAAAGTGCTGAGTTACCATGACCACTTGCCCGCAATCAACAACTTACCTCATACATACATTCCTGAGCATCAAAAGCTGCCCAGAACGTCTTCAAGCAGGATCATTCTACTAACAGGCGGGACCACAGGAACGGCCAAAAAAGTTGCGCACAAGCCATCCTTATTCAATTACTTACCTCCCTTTTCCACGATGCTTACCAGGCTTCAGCTTCTCCAATACCATACGGCTTATATTGCGACGCCTATTTATCATGGATATGGGATCGCGGTCTTATTTTTATTTATCGCATTAGGAAAGAAAGTCGTCCTGACATCTGGCTTTGAGGCTGCAAAAGCTTGTGACGTGATACGGAAGCACAAAGTCGAGGTCGTCACCGTCGTCCCATTAATGATCCATAAAATGCTGAGGCATCGTGTCGAGGACTTGAAGTCGCTAGTATGTATGGCATCAGGTGGTGCAGAACTCAATCCAAAGCTGGTAGCTGAGGTGCTCAGCAAATTAGGAGATGTCTTGTACAATCTGTATGGTACTTCGGAAGCGGGCTTGAATATCATTGCAACACCGCAAGATCTAAAATACTCAGCAAATACGATTGGTAGAAAAATAAATAGGACTCGCTTACAAGTGCTGGATGATAGAAAGAAAAAGGTTGGAGTGGGGGTCGTCGGCCAGTTTTGTATCAAAAATAGTTGGTCCATGCGAGGCAGAAAGCATCCCTGGATCGAGACAGGCGATATGGGCTATCGGGATCGTCACGGGTATTATTTTTTGTGTGGGAGAGCCGATGATATGATCGTATCAGCTGGTGAAAATGTGTATCCCATGGAGATCGAACAAGTCCTGATCCATCACCCTTGTGTAGATGATGTAGCTGTGATTGGCATTCGTGATGAAACGTTCGGACAAAGGCTGAAAGCGGTCGTTCAACCAGCTCAGCATGCTGAGCTTACGACAGAGACGTTAATGGAATGGCTGCGTCCCCGAGTAGCCAGGTACCAATTGCCGAAAGAAATCGTCTTCGTTGACCGAATTTCCTATACACATTTGGGGAAACGCGATAAGAAGCAGCTCCAATAAAGCTTGGATGGAAAGCCCCAGAGGAGCGATTCCCTGGGGCCTTCCGTATGTCAATTTACGCACCTTTTGCTTTTTTCCATTCTTCGTGAAGATGTTGAACTCTCTTCCATAAATCGTCCTGTTCTTCCTTGCTGTAGGTAACCAAATGCTCCTGAAACACATCTCCCAGTACTTCGAGCCACTGTGATTTTGTGCGGAGCTCCGTTTTTTCGGTGGTGATGCCTTCCCGTTTACTCCAGATGCACCCCCTGATTTCATTGCTCCCTGTTGCATGTCTGTTTCGAACCAGAAACAGATTGATCCAAGGCGAATCTGCGGATCGGCTATAAAATTCATGTTTGGGCACGAACTCCGCCAGATTCTCCACAACCTCAGGAGCGAAATCCACCCCGACGAAGGAAGCGTGAGGATCGTGTACGAGTCGCCACCCGTTCTGTGCGACACTGGAAGGTGTGACCTGATAGTGAAAAGGACCTTGTTCGTACGAGCCCATTTGAAGCGGTAGCGGCTCATAGGGCATATCCCCTAATCCTGCATCGACGATCCAGCGTTGATCCTCTTCCTGCTCGTTAGTCAGGCTGACAGTTAAGCCGAGGTGAAAGGAATTGATCCGAGGCTCTTGCCCCATCGGTTGTACGCCGGCTCTATGCCAGGAGACCTTGTAGCCAAGCGAACGCAGAAGTTCGCCAAAAGCTCCATTCAAGTGAAAGCAATAACCACTTCTACCGCTGATTATCAGGTTGCCGGATTTTTTTGTATCAATTGGGACAGGTTTGCCGGCAACGATATCGATGGTTTGCCAGGGAATGAATTGTACGTGAGCTTTATGGATTTCGAAAAGATAGGCAAGGCTGGGGGGCTGAATGTCTGTGATCCCCAGTCTTTTTAAGTAAGCGTTCCTTTCTGTATGGGTCATCATTTGCTTTTTCACCTCATTCAAATCGTTGTGGTTGTATACGTGGCTGGGAACGAATCTTGTTCATGGATACATTCGATCCGATCACTCCTGCGATAATCAGGGCAGAGCCGAAAAGATGATACCAGGTGATGGTTTCCTGCAAAAAGATGGCTCCCGCTGCAATAGAGACAACCGTGGACAAGTTAGCGAATACGCTCATTTTGGAAGCTTCTATTTTGGAGAGGATGTAATTGGCCAGTAAAGCAGTTACGAGCTGGATAGCGCCGAGGCAGAAAATCAAAGCAAGAAATGTGCCGTTAGCGAGCGGAGCGAAGAACGCATCGACCGTGCCCGAGATGGAATGTGTGGTAAGCGAATAAACCAGCAGGGAGAGGAAAGCAGTCCCTACCATGAAACAACTGATTTCCGTGGGACTGAATTCGCGTGTGACTACACGTGCCAGAACGCTGTACCCGGCAAAGACCAAGCAAGCGAGGATGAGCAGTACGATACCCGTTGTTTGTGACAAATCAAGGCTGCTGCCTTTCATTACAAAGATGAACGAAACACCTGCTGTAGACAGAAGTATGAAGAGCTTTTGCAAAAGGGTAATGGCCTCTTTCAAAAAGAGGGAGGCAAGCGTCATCGTGGCGACTGGTGTGAAAGCGCTAATGATGCCGCCTTCCGCGGAAGTCGCGTATTGTAACCCGCAGGTTTGAAGCATAAAGTACCCGACTGGATAAAAAGATGCCAATAGCAGCAATAGATGTAGCCGCTTTCCGCGGTAATGGAGTTTGACAAGGCGAAATCCCACCGGGAAGATCATAATGACAAAGGCTGCGGCAAAACGGTACGTCAAGGTGTCGAGTGGAGCCGCGTACTGTAAGGTCATTTTGACTAGCAGAAAGGAAAGGCCGATCACGACCGCATTGAGCACAGCGAGGGAGTACGTAAGCTTTCGGGCTTTAGAACTTAACTCTTCTCTCTTCATTTCCTGCATCCTCCTGTATATGACGAATTTTGGTTGTTTGTCGCCGGCAGACAAACAATCAGTTAGGAATAACACGTGACTAAAAGGTCACTTTTAATATATGTGACTTTATGGTAACGTGTCAATCATAAACGAGGAATTTTTTGGTTTTCACCAACTTGGAATAGATGGAGGCATTTCCGATGGAGGACGAGAACGATATTTTTAAAGCGTTGGCCGATCCGAGTCGGCGCACACTGCTGGATCTGCTATACGCCTCGGATGGCCGTACTTTGAGTGATCTGTGTAACCACCTGCAGATGTCTCGTTTCGGTGTCATGAAGCATCTGCATGTTCTGGAGGAAGCAGGACTTCTGACGACTCGGAAGGTAGGCAGAGAGAAGCTTCATTATCTGAATCCGGTATCCATTCGCGAGATCTACGATAGGTGGGTGAGCAAATTCACCGAGCCGTGGATATCCGGGTTAACGTTGTTAAAAACGGAATTGGAGAGTGCACCAGCCATGGGACAAAAACCTCGTCATGTAAACCGCATTGCGATTAAATCGACTCCTGAACAAATCTGGAGCGCCTTGACCGATCCGTCGATGACCTCCAAGTATTGGTACAACGGTGCCATACGTGCAGAATGGAAAGCAGGACGCCCTTATGAGATCTGGAATCCAGAGGGGAAGGTGCAAGCAAGAGGGGAGCTTCTCGTGGTAGAGCCGCCGCGCAGGCTGGTCATGACCTGGCAGCTGCTTTCGATGGCTGAGACAGCGGGAGAGCAGCCTTCGCGTTTGACATGGGAAATTGAACCGCATGTCGAGTTCTCCGGTGTGACCCTCGTGACAGTCGTGCATGATGATTTCGAGGACGCACCGAATACGTCTCGTGTATTGGAAGCGGGGTTGCCAGTCGTATTGTCCGGAATGAAGACGTTGATTGAGACAGGATCGACTCTGGCTGGGGAATAGTCGAATAGAGTGGAAATGAATCAGCCCAACAAAGTAACGCAACCTCTAGGAAAGGTTGCGTTTTTACATTTTCAGGATGATTGTGATCGTACCAGCCAGCATGATAGATGGCTATGGAAGTTGACACGGAGAATCGTCATGCATATAATTTGATTAATCGATCAGAAAAATGAATGAATGGTCAGCTGTTGTTTAAAGCAACAGGGGATTACGGAAATGTAGGAAGATCAGGATAATGAATAAAGGAGTTAATGTCCATGTCCAAATCAAATGCTCACCTGAACGATAACCCTGTCACAGTTGTTGGGTTCACGCAGATCGTGCACATTCTCGTGCTAATAGTCCCGCCAGCTCTAGGGCTCATCCTTGGTTATTTCATACCGTCCATTGCAAAATGGGCCATTCAACTTCCTTGGATCCCCTTTCAAGGACCCCTGGAGTTGATCGCCCATTTTCATGAGAATTGGGTTGTATTCGTGACAACAATATTGGGATTGATCGCGGGTATTTGGTTAAGCGTAGAAGTAATGAAAGACAGCCTGGTAATCACTGTTTCCGATGATAAAGTAAGCCTGAAAATAAAAGGAACGGTTCAAAATATTTCACGTGTCGATGTTGCTTCAGCATTTATCGACGGTAAGAAGGTCGTCCTTCTCGGAAGTACAGGAAATGAGCTCGCGCGTGAAACGTATGAATCAGCGCCTGCAGATGTGGCTCGTGCCTTTGTCAAACACGATTATCCCTGGTTACCTACAGGAGATCCGTATGACGGTGATTACCGTCTATGGGTACCGGAGACTCCAGAATTACCGCCAGCAGTAAATGCGCTTTTAAAAGCTCGCGAGCAAGCATTGCAAAAAAAAGATGCAGAAGCTGCCAAAGAAATGTACCGGGAAGCAAGTAGAATTGGCATTGTTATCCGGAATAAAGGAATGCTTCAATACTGGAGACAAGTAGCAAATGGAACAGAGGGGGTGAAACGATGAGTGATAAAAAGAAGGCGAGTGAAAAACAGTCATTCATTGCCGAGGCGAGACGCAACCAAATCGTCGAAGCGACGATCGCTACGCTAGATGAAATAGGCTACATCAACGCCAGTTTGGCACAAATCGCCAAAAGAGCTGGAATCAGCACGGCGTTAATTTCGTACCATTTCAAAGACAAGAACGACCTGATGGACTACACGCTAGTTCGGCTGATAACCGATGTGGCCTCCTATGTATGGAACCGAATTCAAGAGGTGTCAACTTCCAGCGAAAAGCTGCGAGCCTACATAGAGGCCAGCATTGCTTACCAGGGCAATCGGCCCACGTACAACACGGCATTGATTGAGATCGTATTTCATGCCCGAACGCCTGATAATGTACCCTATTACAAGCTGAGCGACGATGAAGATGAACCCCTCAGCAGCGAGCTGAAACAGATATTGCTTGAGGGACAAGCGAATGGAGAGTTCTGCACGTTTAATGTCATGGTGATGGCTAGCGCAATTCGTGGTGCGATTGACGAGTATCTATTCAACGGAAAATTGAAAGAGGATGTCGCTCTGGACTCATACAGTTCTGAGCTCGTGAATCTGTTCGACAGGGCTGTGAGAACAGACGGCTAAGAGCCTCCTGATCTGCAAGGCTATCCGAAAAACGGAGAAAAGCAAAGCAATCGTTTCGAGGCCTCTTCCCTTTTTCAATCCAATTCGCTTGTAATCCCTATAAAAGCAAGAGGAGAGGACAACACCGTCATCGTGGATGTGAATCCATACTGGCTGCACAGTGACAGGAACGTATTCAAGGATTGCCATTCATACCGAGCAACTTGCCAATTTTATTCTAGCAGATGAATTGGCAGATTTCATCGCCATTGGCCGGCCACTGCAAGAAGATTCGTATTTCGCCCAAAAGCTGTTAGGGGACTAAAATAGAAAGGGGAAACAAAAAGCCACTTGTCAACGGTGAAAGGATTTTACCACTCTGACATGGCTTTTTTTATTTCCTATGAATTGGTATTGTTTGGATAGAGATGTCCGTTTTTTACAATTGACGACAGCAGCAGTATGGGATCATATAGGCTACATAGTGCAATCAACTGATAAGGAGGTAATGGATGAAATACCTTGATCAAAGCGGCTTGGAGACGGCACGGCAGTTCATGAAGCATCGAGCAAGACCACTCGAACAAGCGATTTATGAATATGCGTTCGAATCTGGTTCCGACGAAAAGGTGTTGAAGGAGCTCTCAGCATTTCAAAATCCGGACGGAGGATTTGGCCACGGATTGGAGCCCGATCTGCGTTGCAAGGAATCGTCTGCTTTGGCAACGACTCGTGCCCTCGAAATAGTGGGACGCATGCCTTTGTCCGATGAGAGAGCCGGAATGATTCGTAAGGCGCTTACTTACTTTGTTCATTCTTATCGGGAAGATCGGCGGGGATGGGACATCATACCCCCAGAAGCAGAAAGTGCTCCACGTGCAGTCTGGTGGAAATATGGCGTCTTTGCAGAAAACTGGGGGAACCCGAATGCGCAGATCATTGCTTTCTTTTTGGACCACCGCATGCTGGTTCCCTATGAGAAACTCGATGATCTTGTACAATCTGCAATTGATTATTTCCTCAACGAATGTGATGTAGAGGAAATGCATGAGCTGTTTTGTTACTTGCAATTGATGGAGCGCCTCGATGAATCACAGCAAGCATTACTGGATGGAAAGATGCTACGCTTTCTCGACAATTGTATTCCCTCGGATCCACAACAAAGGGAAGGATATGGAGCAGAACCGTTGCAGGCGGCCGACTCTCCAACATCAAGATATTATCCGAAATATGCAAGCTTGATTCCAGATGAGCTGGACAGACTGATTGGCAAACAAGGCGAGGACGGAGCATGGGCACCCAACTGGACATGGTACCAATACGAAGAAGAATGGCAACAGGCAAAAGAAGAATGGAAAGGCATACTCACTTTACAATCTTTGCGGACGCTACAAAATTATGACCGGTTATTTCCTATTTGAAAGGGAGGTCAAGTCTCGTTATGAAACCACGTATTACCGTGCTGACATTGGGCGTAGATGATTTGGAAAGATCGTTGAGATTCTATCGCGACGGACTAGGGCTCCCTACGGAAGGGATTGTCGGGCAAGAATTTGATCACGGTGCAGTTGCTTTTTTCGATTTGCAAGCGGGGGTGAAGCTCGCGATCTGGAATCGCAAGGATCTTGCCTATGAAACAAAGGTACCTCTGGCAGCCCCAAGCCCGACCGAACTTACGATTGGGCACAATGTCGGGAGCAAAGTGGAAGTGGATCAAGTGATGGAAGAGGCCAAAAAAGCCGGAGCGACGATCACAGATCCGGCACACGATACTTTCTGGGGTGGATACTCAGGCCATTTCCAAGATCCGGATGGACATTTGTGGGAAGTAGTCTGGAATCCTGCATGGGAGATCAACGATTGACAGTTTCTTTATAGGATCATGACGACCCTTGCCACATATGGAGGGTCTTTTTGTCGTTAAGGAATAGGCAACGAATTGCTTTGACATGAATGGATCTTCCCATTTACAGGAAGTCTATACCCGATAGGAAAACAACGTAGGAGGGATAAAATGAGAAACATCAAAGTCTTACTTACCATCTGCTTCATCCTGACATTTGGATTCGCAACATATCAACCGGCGGATGCGGCTAAACCAGTAAAAGAGCAGTCAGAGACATCGATTCCGATGCTTGCCAGCCTAAGCCAAATTTCTGCCAATCAGCTACAGGTTACCTATGACCAGCCCGTAGATCAGGCGAAAGGAATGGATCCGAAAAATTATTGGATCCAGAGTACAACCGAGCAAACGCCTACCAATATCGCAACACTCGGGATGAATGACAAGGTGAACAACAGCAATTCGTTGACTGCTGAGAAGGTTGCGATTCAAGCATCGGGCAACAATGGACAGAGCTTTGTATTGACCTTTCAACAAAACATCGCTAAAGGAAAATCCTTTAAGATGATTATTTGCTACGTAACGAGACCGGGCGCACCGCCATACAGCGGAGATAACGGGTCGGCTACTTTTATCGGTAAATAGGGACGTAACATAGCATGGAGTAGACCGTGTACGAGGGTTCTCCATGCCTTTTTATGTGGAGGAAGTTCAAGGGAGAGTAGCTGTGGAAATAAACGGTCTGATGCTTTCTTTCAGGGATGCGGTTGGGTGGCCGATTAGTTGTTCCAAATCATTTGAGATGGTGGATGTCTGAATCTTACCTAAAAATCCAAAGATCCAATGCTGCATGGCAGGGTCTTCCTGTAGAGAAATAGGCTTACCAGTCAGCTCAGACAAGGCCGATGTCAACTCAGGAAAGGTCCAGGGGTGGGTGGAAGTAAGCTCATAACTTTTGTGCTGATGTCGATCCGGCTCCGAAAGAACAGCCGCAATTCCCAAAGCAAGATCCAGACGGGAGACCGAGTTGAACATCCAATCCCCAGGGGAAACACGTAGGAAGCCTTTCGTGATCGCTGTCTGTAGATCAAGTGCTGCGACAAAATCGGTATACAAGGCATTACGGAAAAACGTATGGGGAATACCCGTAGAAAGAATGGCTCGTTCCGTAGCCAAATGGAGATGGGTAAGCGAGAGGGAGCTTTTCTCAAGAAAAGCGAAGCTCGTGTACATGAAATGCCCCACATTCGATTTATTCGCTGCTTCGATAACACGGGAATGCTGTTGGAAACGCGTATGATCATCTTGGTGTGAGCTTGAAATGAGTAACAGGTGAGAGGCTCCCACAAGCGCTTGATCAAGGGAATCAGGTTGATCGTAGTCGCAGTACCGAACGTCGACGCCGATCTCCTTGTATTCCTGCATGCTTTGAGGATCACGGACACAAGCGACGACTTGACTTGCGGGAACTTTCTTCAAGAGCTGATGGATGATGAGCCTTCCGAGCTTACCATTGGCACCTGTAATCGCTATAAGCATGTAAGATCAGCCTTTCTCAAGGGGAATTTAGTTAAGCCCTTAACTATTAAGATATAACGATTGGATTACCCCCTTTTCAATTTTTGTAATAAAGACAGTAGTTGGTTCAGCTCGCGCTCATCTAGCGCTTTCATATTTGCTTTGCTAACCTGAATTCGTTGGGCGAGCATTGACGGGAGGAGGGAACCGCCTTCCTTCATGATCTCAACCAAGGTACGAATGCGCGCACAAGCATACGAGAAGAGCTGCTCCGGAAGGGTACGGCAACCTTCATGACCAAAAAGACACATGCACGCCCCCGAGAATGCATGGGCACGTGCGGTGTGTCTTGTGAAATTACGCTCCAGTTTCCTCAAATCTTTTTATCCGTGCCCCTATTTCATCCCGAACACGTTGAAACTCCGCCCATTCTTTGCCAGCCGGGTCGTCAAATCCCCAATGGACCCGTTTTACTTGAGGAGGTGTTGTGGGACAAATAGAATCTGCATGGCTGCATAACGTTACGACGAGATCTGCTCTGTTTAGAATGTCAGAATCAATGATATCTGATGTTTGGTCGGAAATGTCTATTCCCACTTCTAGCATCGCTCGTACAGCATTCGGATTTACTCCGTGGGCTTCGATCCCAGCTGAAAGGACATTCCACGCGTCACCTAAGTATTTCTTTCCCCATCCTTCCGCCATCTGGCTACGGCAAGAATTTCCTGTGCATAAGAAGTAAATGGTTTTTTTGTTTTCCATGGTGGAGTCTCCTTATTCAAAATCATGTTGGTGATTTGTCGGAAAAGTACTTGCGTTTGAACCATAAGGCAACATGGACCAAAGCAATCATTACGGGAACTTCAACAAGAGGACCGATGACGGCAGCAAAGGCGGCACCAGAGTGGATACCAAATACACCGACTGCCACAGCGATTGCCAATTCAAAGTTATTACTGCCTGCGGTAAACGCAAGGGTCGTTGTAACCGAATAGCTTGAACCGATTCTCTTCCCCATGAAAAAAGAGAGAAAGAACATCAAGATGAAATAAATGAGGAGGGGAATCGCGATGCGCACGACATCGAGCGGTACACTCACAATGCTTTCACCTTTGATGGAGAACATGACAACGATGGTAAACAGCAAGGCGATCAGTGTGATCGGACTTATTTTGGGGATGAACACTTTTTCATACCAATGTCTGCCTCTTGCTTTTACCAGAGTGTAGCGAGTGAGCATCCCTGCAAGAAAGGGAATCCCCAAGTATATGAACACCGATTTTGCCACTTCTGCCATCGTTATGGTAACGACCGCGCCCTGGATGCCAAGCCATTCCGGAATCAAGGTAACAAAGACATAAGCGTACACAGAAAAGAAAAGCATTTGAAACACTGAATTAAATGCTACCAGACCGGCCGCATACTCTGTATCTCCTTTTGCTAGGTCATTCCAAACAATAACCATGGCAATGCAGCGTGCCAAACCAATCATGATGAGCCCGACCATATATTCCGGTTTATCTGGCAAGAAAAGGATCGCTAACAAAAACATCAAAATAGGGCCGATCACCCAGTTTTGGAGAAGTGACAGTAAAAGAACCTTCTTGTCTGTGAATACACGTCCCATCTCCTCATACCGAACCTTTGCTAATGGGGGGTACATCATCAGAATTAAACCAATGGCTAGGGGGATAGATGTCGTGCCGATTTGTAAGTGATTCAACCCGCTCGTAAAAGTCGGAAAGAAAGTCCCTACCGTAATCCCTATAGCCATAGCAAGAAAAATCCAAAGGGTCAAGAATCGATCTAAAAAGGATAGTCGTTTCATGATGCGCTCCTTTTGGCCTTAACAGCAAGTATTCTTGCGTTCATTTGAATCTACACAGCAGGATGTGGATTCGCTTTTAGAAACGTCACTGTCAGCCTTCGTGTAAAAAAACTCCCACTCATTACCGTCTGGATCCGTGACCCAAAATTTATCCTGTACTGCATAACAACATGTGGTATCCATTTCGTCACGTGCGAAAAAGCCTTCTTTTTCTAGGCGTTCTTTGTGAGCCACAATCTCTTCAGTGCTTTCAACCTGAAATCCAAAGTGATTTACTTGATTTCCACTCACGGCGTCCTGAACGTTCAACGTAAAGTTTAGCCCGGGACTTTCTAGCAAAAACTTGGCATAATCCATCTTTACCTTTACAGGATTTACTCCGAATACTTTTTGATAAAACGCGATGGACTTCTCCAGATCGGTTACGTTGATTCCCACATGAACATATTTCATTGCTGAGCCCTCCCCTATTATTTTATGTAGCATTCATCAAAAAAAATTGATATAAGGCTCAAAAAAATTTAACAGCAGCTACCTTTACCTGTTTTCCTGAAAATGCAGCAAAGCTCTTCCGATAACAGATGATTCACTTCCTCATCATTTAAGTCGTAATAGCTCCATGTACCTTTTGTCTCTTTCACAATCAGGTTGGCGTCCAGCAAAATCTTGAGATGATAAGACAGCTTGGATTGCGGCATATCAAATACTTCTGTCAGGTCGCACACGCATGTTTTCCCTCTCTGACAGAGCTCATACATAATCTCAAGACGTTTCTGATCAGCGAGAGCTTTGAATTTCTTCTCATATTGCTCCAATCTCTGCTTCATGTCGTTCATTGTATATAACCTCATTCATCAACTTTTTTTGATGTGTTTATTATAAGCATGGTTTCGTGGAAGATGCAATCATGAAATCAAAAGTGAGATTATGCTATTTTGTAAGTTGGAGGAGGGGGACCAAAAAAGCGCAGCTACTTCGGCTGCGCTTCTTTCGTATGAGAAGGATCAAGGCAAAATCGCGAACGACCGCACCGGAAATCCGGAAGCTTTTTCCGGTTTCGGAACGATATTGACGATGATAGCCCCCTTGGGTGGAAGCTGGTCAAGGTTGGTCAAAAGCTCGACTTGGTATGTGTCTTGCTCGAGCACGTAATACTCGCCCAGCAAGGCTCCGTTTTTCTGATAGTCCAGACTTGCATCGGTATCAAACGTTTCGTGACCGACTGCTTTGATCTTTCGCTCTTCAAACAAAAATTGCAAGGCAGCGAGAGACCAACCGGGAGCGTGATTTTGGCCATCTGCGTCTTTGTTGTTAAACGCTTCGACATCTGGCCAGCGTTTGCTCCAATCCGTGCGAAGGGCAACGAATGTGCCTTCTTCGATCTCACCGTGTTCGGCTTCGAATTGCAGGATGTCTTCTACGCTAAGCGAGTAGTCGTTATTTTCTTCTGCTTCTTTTGATTTATCGATGACGACGAGTGGCAATACCAGTTCCTTCAGCTCGATTTCGTCCAAGTAGCGCTTGCCCCGGACGAAGTGGATCGGTGCGTCCAGATGCGTGCCATATTGACCTGCAAAGGTAAAGCTTTGGGCAAAAAAGCCATCGTCATGACTGAACAAGGTCTTGAAAGTGGCACCATCAAAGGCAGAAAAATGCGGGGATTCTGGACCGAAAGTGTGTGTCAGATCGACCCATTGTTTTTCCTTCAGCAGCTTCAGGGCACGAAGCAATTCGTTCATCATTGCTCACCTCATCTTGATTTTCGTAAAACCGTTATAAAGCCATCCAAGATTTCATGACTGACGGAAAATCCTTTGCGCTTATAGAATTCCAGGGCGTCATTATTGCCATTTGAGACATAAATGAAGTAATCATCGACATCATCAAATTGTTGCAGCCATTCCATTGACATGTGGAAAAGTTTCGATCCAACCCCGTACTGTCTATACTCTTCTTTTATGTAAAATTGCGATAAACAACCTGCGTTCTCCCTGTTAACAGAAGAGAGGTCAAAAAATGTAGCAAATGCGTTTGAGTAGGCTTCTTTAGGAGAGATGTTGGAATAGACATAACCTATGATTTTATCTTCATCTTTCACTACCACAATATAATTGTGTAGGGCACTTTTTACAGAAGGAACCATCCGTGTGTCAAAGTTCATGCTGTCAAACAATTCGGGTCGTATGCATGATCTTGACTTTTGAAAGACCATAAGTTCATTACATAGATCCCTGCAGTATTCGATGTCATCTTCCGATATGATTTCGTATTGCAAATCCATAGCTATCCCTCCCTTTTCTCTATCATTCGATTTCCAGTATCAGGATTCCTACCTGTGTGAGCGCCAGTATCAATCATGACGTCATGTCAGGTAGAGGAGAAAAACCGCAATCGAAAAGAAGCGTCTGCCTCTGATTTTTATTACGATGAACGTATAGCAAAAGGTGCGAGCTCGCTCGAAGAAAAGAGGAGGAAATACAGTGAGGGATACGATGTCAAAAGGCAAGCTTTGGACGGCACGAATCATGTCCGGACTGGTGATCTTGTTTATGTTGTTTGATAGCATCATGAAATTTGTCAAACCTGCTCCTGTTGTGGAAGGAACCTTGGAGCTTGGCTATTCCGAGCATCATATTGTGGTGATTGGCGCTCTCGGCTTACTGTCGACTCTGTTTTATCTGATTCCGCGTACTACTTTTTTCGGGGCTGTGTTACTGACAGGGTATTTTGGAGGCGTCATCGCAACCCATATTCGCATGGATGCCCCGTTGTTTACCCACACATTATTCCCCGTGTATCTGGCTGTATTGATGTGGGGAGGCATTTGGCTAAGACATGAAAAAGTCCGCAAGCTCGTACCATTTGCAAAGAGTGAAGGGTGATTGAGCGATGGGGGAAGTATACCTTGGGGCTATTAGGGACGAAGGTCTATCCGAATGGTGTTGTGGAAATGCATTATCAAAGAAATGAGTGATCACGGGTTTGGGAATAGGTGGTTGACAGCATCGAAATCATGACCTATAATTTGCAATAATCTAATAATTAACTGTTGCGATTAGAAATAGTAGATCTGAATCGAACTTGCAGAGAGCCGTTGGTTGGTGCAAAACGGCAGTATCGATCATTTCGAACTCGTCTATGAACTGCTGCCTGACAATGTAGGGTAAGCCGGAATTCCACCGTTACAGGGATAGATGGTGATGGCCATCGAAAGAGCTCATTTCGAATGAAATGAAGTAGAGTGGTACCGCGAGTTCAACCTCGCCTCTATACGTAGAGGCGGGGTTTTTTTAGTTGGCTAAAGTGCGGGTTTAACCAACCCCGCTTGAACATATAGATAACCAGTACTGTGGAGGAGGAATGGAAGATGAATGGAAAAATTATCATGCTAGATACGACCTTGAGGGACGGGGAACAAGTCCCTGGCGCCAAACTGAACGTCCATCAAAAGGTGGAGTTCGCACAGCAATTGAAACGGCTGCAGGTGGATATGATTGAAGCAGGATTCCCTGCATCTTCGGAAGGTGACTTTCAAGCCGTACAAGAAATTGCCCGCAGTGTAGGGGATGCCGTATCCATTACCGCTCTGGCTCGTGCTGTGAAAGGCGACATCGACGCCGTATACAACAGTATCAAGCTCGCGCAAAATCCGTTCATTCATATCGTTCTAGGTACTTCGGATATTCATGTGGAAAAGAAGTTCAACCGTTCCAAAGACGCTGTCTTGCAGCAAGGCGTCGATGCAGTTAAATACGCGAAAACCTTGATGCCTCACGTGCAGTATTCCACCGAGGATGCGTCACGTTCGGAATTTGAATATTTGTGGGAAACGATCGAAGCCGTCGTCAAGGCAGGCGCGACGATCATCAACGTGCCGGATACAGTGGGTTATGCAGTGCCTGAGGAATTCGGAGAGCTGATTCGCAAAATTAACGATCGACTCAAAAACCTCAACCCGGATGTGATCTTGAGTGTGCATTGCCACAACGATCTCGGTCTTGCGACAGCAAACACGCTCGCGGCGATCAAGAATGGTGCGCAAAAAGTAGAATGTACCATAAACGGGTTGGGCGAGCGCGCGGGCAATACCTCATTGGAGGAAGTCGTGATGGCACTCAAAGTGCGGGAAAATTACTTCCAGAGCGGAACCAACATCAAGACGACGGAGCTCCTCCGTACTTCCCGATTACTTACGTATTTGACCGGACTCGACGTCCAGGTGAACAAAGCGATTACCGGCGACAATGCCTTTGCCCATTCTTCCGGCATCCATCAGGACGGACTGCTGAAGGATAAACAAGTGTACGAGATTATGTCTCCTGAAGAAGTCGGTGCCGACAGCATGGAGCTGATCTTGACGGCACGTTCCGGTCGCCACGCCTTCAAGAATGCAGTGGAAAAGATGGGCTTTGATACAAGCGATGCAGAAGAATTTGAAGAGCTGTTTGAAAAGTTCCTCACACTCGCAGATGCGAAAAAAGAAGTGTACGATCACGATGTGTTCTATCTGGTGACCAATCACCGCACACTGGATACACGCGATAGCCATTTGTACGAATTGGAATCCTTTCAGGTCGTGACCAATGACATGTATCCGACAGCTACCGTGAAGTTGAAAAGAGGCACAGAGATCTTCAAGGAAAGTGCCGTTGGGGATGGCCCGATCGATGCCCTGTACAGTGTGATCAAAACATTGGTGGGATTGGATGTAGAGCTGAAGGATTACAAAATCAACAGCATGTCCCGAGGGAAAGAAGCCATCGGTCGAGTCAACATCCGAATCGAATATCAAGGCAAAACATACTCGGGTCGTGCGATGGACACCGATATCATCAAGGCGAGTGCCATGGCGTTCCTGAACGGGATCAATGCCGTGATCCTGGATGTAGCAAACGAGAGCCTGAGCCTCGTTCAGCAATAAGCCCGAGAATGGGGCCGAATACGGCTTCCATCTTTGGCTACATGGCAGCGAAAGGCAGCTTTGCTTATCAGGCGGCAAAAGCAGCTGTCGTCATGGACAAAGTCTGCAACACCGAAAGCTCTATGTGCATGAGCTTTCGGTTTTTTTGCTGTTATTTCCTAAAAGATTCCAAATTTTGTATAATGGGGAGCGTGAATATCGAAAGGAGAGGAGCCATTGAAACGAAGTGTTGTCGCGAGAGCAATAGATTTTATCTTCATTGCGGCCGGTCTCACTTTTGTCGGATGTGTAGTGTTGATTGTGACTTTGCTGTTTGGCGGAGAAAAGTTTTACACACCGCTTACGGCAGTGATAACTGTGGCGATCATTGTATTCATTGGAGTAGGAATGTTCACGCCGACTCGGGAGCAGATCTTGTACAGATCGGTCATTGGCTTTTTTGTCCTCTGCGGCTTGACGGTCGCCGGCTATGAAGGGTTCAAAATCTATGAGGCCAATATCCCGCAAGTGAGTGAACAGGATGTAGATCTGCAAGAATACATGCCTTTCGCCGAACAGACAAAAGCAAAAAGACTCGATCAGCCGTCAACTCTGACGCTGCAGGGCGATTTGCCCAGATTGGATGGAGCCACTGCGCTGTATCCTTTGTACTCGGCATTTGCACAAGCGGTTTATCCGAAAAAAGCGTACGATTTGTATGGAAGCGAGGTCATGGGCAATACGACTCCGGACGCTTACGAGAATCTGATCGATGGAAAAGTGGATATCATTTTTGTAGCTGGTCCATCAGAGCAGCAGCTCGAGGACGCAAAGGAGAAGGGAGTAGAGCTAAAGCTGACGCCGATTGGAAGGGAGGCATTCGTCTTTTTTGTAAATGCCGCGAATCCGGTGAAAGGACTCTCAACCGAGCAGATTCGTATGATCTATTCAGGAACGATCACCAATTGGTTACAGGTCGGAGGCAAGCCGGAAACGATCCGTGCCTTTCAACGACCTGAAAATAGTGGAAGCCAGACGATGCTGGAAAAGGTCATGGGGACGTATCCACTGATGCCTGCACCCGAGGACGATATCGCTTCAGGGATGGGCGGAATCATCAGTCGAACCGCCGATTACAAAAATTACGATAATGCCATCGGCTACTCTTTCCTGTACTTTGCTACAGAGATGGTCCAAAACGGAAACATCCGCTTGCTGGAAGTGGACGGGGTAAAGCCGGACAAGACCACGATACGTAACCGGACGTACCCGCTATCCGCTGAATTTTATGCCGTAACAGCAGGCAGCGACAATCCGAACGTAGAGCCCTTCATTCAATGGATCCTCTCGCCACAGGGGCAATCGCTCGTAGAAAAGACTGGATACACAACACTGCGTGACTCATAATGGCAACTGGAACAACCAGCTGCTGAAAAGCTGTACATGTACCACGCCCTGTGGACAGCCAACAGACGAATACCGTTCACCTGACAGAGAGGCAACATTACAATCTGGTCTGTAAGGGTATTTTAAGTTAGGAGCGGGTTTGCTATGATGTGGGAATGAAATTGTAATCAAAAGGATGGAAGAAACGAATGAAAAAGAAAATGGTACTCGTACTCGACGTAGACGTAAATCAAGATGTAGATATGCAAGTGCTGGCAGATGCGATGTCAAAAGCAATCGGAACCGTAGACGAGATCGTGCTGCATGATGTCGTTCTGTTTGACAATGACGAATCCAGCGCGGATAAATGGGTCGCGAATCTGGAAAAGAGTCCGAAGTAAAAGATGAAAAAAATTAGTAGCGGGAGTGTCCTCGGCAAAGCCTATTTCCTCTCCTATCTCCAGTTGGTTATGAAGTCCAGGGGCTTTGAGTTGGAGCAGGCGACCGCCTATACGTTGCATACCTTTTTTCAAGGCGATCTCTGCGCGTTTGGGCAACAAACCTACGAAAACTACCTGAGTGCGGTTGATGAGCTAAGAGAAGCTCAACGACCGTATTGACAGAAAAAAACAGGACTGCTATAAAAAATAGTGAGTAGCACTCGCTGATCGAGAGTGCTAAATCCTTGTGTTTCGACGATCATACATAAGTAATACCTGTCAAATAGAAGGGAGAGATACGAATGGAAAAGAAGCAGTTTCAAGCCGAATCCAAGCGCCTCTTGGAAATGATGATCAACTCCATTTATACCCAAAAGGAAATCTTTTTGCGTGAGCTGATCTCGAATGCCAGTGATGCGATTGACAAGATGTACTATAAAGCGCTAACAGATGATAGCCTCGTTTTTGACAAAGACAGCTACTACATCAAAGTGATCGCGGATAAAGAAAACCGGACACTGACCCTGCGGGATACCGGGATCGGCATGACGCCGGAGGAGCTGGAAAGCCACCTCGGGGTTATCGCCAAGAGCGGCTCGCTGGCGTTTAAAAAAGAAAACGAAGCGAAGGATGGCCACACGATCATCGGGCAATTCGGGGTTGGATTCTATTCGGCCTTTATGGTTGCCGATGTGGTGACAGTAATCAGCCGCGCGGTTAATAGTGACACGGCGTACAAGTGGGAATCTACAGGAGCGGACGGCTACACGATCGAATCGGCTGTTAAAGACTCCGTAGGGACCGACATCATCCTGAAGATCAAGGAAAACACCGAGGATGAGAACTACGACGAGTATTTGGACGAGTACCGTCTCAAAGCAATCATCAAGAAGTACTCGGACTTCATCCGCTATCCGATCAAGATGGACGTGGTGACCAGCAAGCTCGTAGAAGGCAGCGAGAGCGAATACGAAGAGGTTACCGAAGAACAACGCATCAACAGCATGGTGCCGATCTGGCGCAAAAACAAAAGCGAGCTGACCGACGAAGATTACGAGCAGTTCTATATGGAGAAGCGGTACGGATTTGACAAGCCGCTCAAGCATATCCACATCAGTGCGGACGGGGCCGTCGTGTATCAGGCGATTCTCTTTATCCCGGAGAACATTCCGTTTGATTTCTACTCCAAGGAGTATGAAAAGGGCCTGGAGCTGTATGCCAATGGTGTCCTGATCATGAACAAATGCGCTGATTTGCTCCCCGACTATTTCAGCTTCGTCAAAGGGATGGTCGATTCGGAGAGCTTGTCGCTCAACATTTCGCGGGAGATGCTCCAGCATGACCGCCAACTGAAGCTGATCGCCAAAAATATCGCCAGCAAGATCAAGAATCAGCTCCAAAGCATGCTGAAAAATGAGCGTGAGAAATACGAGCTATTTTATCAAGCGTTTGGCAGACAGCTGAAATTCGGCGTGTACAGCGACTATGGCATGAACAAGGATGTGCTGCAGGATCTGCTCCTGTTCACTTCTTCCAAAGATAAAAAGCTGGTCACTCTCGATGAATACGTGTCGAGAATGCCGGAAGATCAGAAGTATATCTACTACGCCTCCGGAGAGTCGAATGAGCGAATCGAAAAGCTCCCGCAGACCGAGCTCGTCTCTGAAAAAGGCTATGAAATCTTGTACTTTACAGAGGATATCGATGAGTTTGCCATCAAGATGATCCAGACGTACAAGGATAAAGAGTTTAAATCCGTTTCGAGCGGCGACTTGGGCATCGAGGAAGATGACAGCCAAAAGAGCACAGATGTGGAGAACGAAGAAAACAAAGAGCTGTTCGATTACATGAAAAACCTGCTGGCTGGCAAGGTGAGCAATGTGAGAGCGTCCAAACGCTTGCGGTCCCACCCGGTATGCTTGACTACCGAAGGGGACATCACGATCGAGATGGAAAAAATCTTGAATGCCATGCCAAACAACCCAAATGTAAAAGCCGATAAGGTGCTGGAGATCAACGTCCATCACGAGGTGTTCCAGTCATTGAAAAACGCGCTCGCTACCGACAAGGAAAAGCTGGATCTGTATACCGCACTGCTGTACAATCAGGCGCTCTTGATCGAAGGCTTGCCGCTTCAGGATCCAGTCGATTTTACGAACGATATTTGCAAGATCATGGTATAAAGCCAAACAAGGATGCTGCCCGTAGATGGGAAGCATCCTTGTTTTAATGTGGGTGACCATGATTTGAGTGAAAGGGAACGCAACAGACTTTTGAAGGTAGTCGTGCAGAGTGAATAGGTGTAAAATTCTGGATATACAATGCGCCGTGGAGGGAACCAGTAGTGGAGGATCAAAAACAGGGATACGACCGATTGACTCTTAAGTATATAAAAATTTCTGCTTACATGAAATTATGTGTAACCGCAGGAATTGCGTTTGGACTCCTAATGGGTGTCTTTCAGTTCGCGATGACCCTGCTTAATTGGACTGCTCAAGCTACCCAAGCAAGCTTTGGAAGCATCTCACTTACGGGTATTCCTGCTGCAATCCTGATCTTGATTTTCATACCGCTCAGGTATGGATTTTTCGGTGTTATTTTTAGCATGATCTCGTACTTTCCCATGATGTTTTTACTCCGGAAAATAAAAGGGATTACGCTGGAAGGGGTATTCGAGGGAGAAGAAGCAAAAAAGGAGGAAGGAGTTAGCAAGGATAGCTAACCGCCCATTCCTCCGTCATCATTGCCTGCTTGGAGCGATCCGGCAGACCTACTCTTTCGCATACCAGTACAAGGCATATTCCGTCATCGTGGAAGCGTGGCCCATCTGGCGGAGCATGGCCGTTATATTACCGCGGTGGTATGTACCATGATTGACAATTTGCAGAATGATTTCCGCGTAGCTCGTATCGCGTACGCTTGCGTAAGGGTTGTCGAGGACGATCGTTTGCTCCAAATCGGGATGCTCACGGATGAATGCCTGATAGCCCAGGGACACCTCGTGGTACAAAGCTTCCAGTTCTTCGAGACTCGTTGCTTCCAGCTGCGGTGTCCGTGAATGAGTAGCTGTCATGGCTTCATTCATACTCGTTCCAGAAAGAATGCTTAGCCACGTAAAATCCACTAAATAGATGTGAGCGAGTGCTTTTGAAATGGTTGGAAAGACACTATGAATTTCCTGCGTGTAAAGCTCTCGAGGTAATTGCTTCAAGTGATTGATCATAGTTTGGTTTGCCCAGACGTGAAAGTCGTACATCGTTTCCGGATGATTTGCCATGAGTATCGTCCTCCTATCATTTGATATTTTTATTGTATAGCGTGTTCCCTGACAAATGCTGTCAGGGGATATTTTTATTTTCAATATCAGGGATGGAGCCTTTGTATCCGCAGATGTTTCACTAGATCTTCGATATGAAAACGTGAATCGATAAGTGTACAATAATAAGCATGAGATAAACGTGGTATACGTGTCATTCATGACAACTAGGAGAGTAGAACATGCATCCATTGCACCCGTCGATGACGGTAGAAGAAGCAGTCGCTTATTTTTCTCCAGGTAGGGCGGAAGTCCAAGAGGTATATAGCGAAGCCAACGAGTTCATCGGATATTTGACGATCGAGTCGATCTCTCTTGCCATGCAGAGAGGGGAGCTGACGAGGCCGATTCGCGAGTTTGTGGTTCCTGAAGTCTCCTTGCACGATCAGGAGCATCACGCCAGTTCGCAATCACAGCTTCATGCTTTTTTTCAGAGTCCCATTTGCCGGATCATCTTCAATTCGCTGTACGACGGTGTTTACATCACGGATGGAATGGGGATTACGCTGTTTATTAATCAGGCGTATCAGCGAATTACCGGAATCAGCGAGGACGAAGTAAAAGGCGTGCACATGGATCTGCTGATCAAGCAAGGGATTATCTCGGTATCGGCATCGTTGGAAACGATTCGGACCAAGCGGCCAGTGACCCTCATCCAAACCATTCGCAATGGAAGGAAGATCATTGTTTCGGCGACTCCTGTCTTGTCATCGTCGAAAGAAATCTTGTACGTCATCAGCAGTGTACGGGATATCACAGAGCTGATTCGTCTGAAGCATGAGCTGGACAGTCAAAAGCTATGGAGACAAACCTTGCAAAAAGACGCGCAGTTCCCCAATGACCTCGGGCTGGAAAATGTCGTGATCGGCCCCGCTACCCATTCTTTGTTTCAATTGGCGGAAAAGGTAGCCAAGACAGACGCGAAGGTTCTCTTGCAAGGCGAGACGGGTGTCGGAAAAAGCATGATCGCGAAGTTCATCCATTCCCGAAGTGCGCGGAGCGGAGAAATCTTTATGGAGCTGAACTGTGCGGCGATTCCTGGACATCTGGTCGAGGCAGAACTTTTCGGGTATGAGCCGGGTTCTTTTACGGGAGCGCTCAAGAGTGGGAAAGTGGGAATCCTGGAGAGTGCACATCGAGGGACGCTGTTTTTAGATGAGATCGGAGATTTGCCTCTCGAGCTCCAAGTGAAGCTGTTGAAGGTCGTGGAAGAAAATCAGTTCATGCGTGTAGGCTCCACGGAAATACGGCACGTAGATGTACGAATCATTACTGCGACGCATCGGGATTTGGCGACTCTCGTGAGGGAAGGCTTGTTCCGCGAAGACCTGTACTATCGACTCAACATCGTTACCTTCGATGTGCCTCCCCTACGGCAGCGAAAAGAGGAGATCGTCCCACTGCTCGAGACGTATTTGGGGAAGTTCAACGAAAAGTACAAGGAAAACAAGACGATGACCTTGGAATGCTACGAGTGGTTGACCAACTATCAGTGGCCGGGCAACATCCGGGAGCTGGCGAACCTCGTGGAGCGGCTCATCGTGACTACCTATCACGATTCGATCGATGTAGGTGATTTACCGTCTTTTATTCAGCAAGTGTTTCCACTGTCAGAGCCAGCCTCCCTCAAAGAAGCAGTCGCAAGGCTGGAGCGCTCCATGATCGCAAAAGCCATCCACTCGCACGGCACGACGAGAGCGGCGGCAGAGGCATTAGGTATCAGTCAGAGTGCGATTGTCCAAAAAATGAAGAAGCTCCAGATGCGAGTAGAAAACGAATCGAACGAGTAATTTTGATTCGATTTCTACTCATTTTTCTTATTGGTAGACGGCAGTATTGTCCAGTCATCTTTCAAGGCGATGGCACAGAGCTAGTGCTAGCAACCGAGGCGGGGCTTCGGTTTTTATAGGAGCGCTTTCATAAAATCCATAAAACGTTCACGAAATCTCTGGGTTGGCACGGAAGTTGCGTAAAGATTGCAGCATAGGTGAAAGGAGAGAACAACATGAACATTTCAACATTTGCTGCAGCAAACAAACTAGTAACAGGACGTGATTCTCTACAACAGCTTCCGGAAGAGATGGCTCGACTGGGTGTGCAACGACCTCTGATTGTAACAGACAAAATTTTGATCCAAGCAGGCGTGGTTGCACAAGTGGAAGAACTGCTTCCGATGAAAGCGGGTATTTTCTCGGATGTAAATCCAGAGCCGGAAATTGAAATCGTGGATCAATGCGTTCAGCTCATCCGCGAAGGCAATTATGATGGACTGATTGCCGTTGGTGGCGGTAGTGCGATCGATATCGCTAAAGCAGCGTCCGTGATGGCAACGAACGAAGGCAACATCGAGCTTTACTTTGGTACCAACCTGGTCAAACAGCCTGGACTTCCGCTCATTGCGATTCCAACCACAGCAGGAACTGGTTCCGAAGTGACCAATATTTCGATTTTATCCGACACTCGTGAGCAAGTGAAGAAAGGGATTGTAAGCCCTTACTTGCTGCCAAACGTCGCGATTGTTTCCCCGATCATGACCTTGACTTGCCCGCCAAGCGTAACCGCTGCGAGCGGAGTGGATGCCTTGGTCCATGCGGTAGAAGCATACATTTCCAAATTTGCTTCCCCAGTCACCGATGCATTGGCGATCGGCGCGATGAAGCTGATTGCGGTTCATTTGCCAAAAGCGTATGCTTGCCCGGACAATATCGAGGCGCGTGAAGCGATGATTACGGCTTCCCTCATGGCTGGACTGGCCTTCGGTAACGCTGGTGTAGGGGCTGTTCACGCGCTGGCGTATCCACTGGGCGGACGTTTTCACATGGCACACGGTGTGAGCAACTCTCTTCTGTTGCCGTACGTAATGAAGTGGAACAAGATTGCTTGCCTGGAAAAACTACGTGATGTAGCGGTAGCTCTGGGTGAAAATGTAGATGGCAAAAATGCCGATCAAGCAGCAGAAGCAGCGATTGAAGCAATGACGCGCCTGTGCCGTTATGTAGAGATTCCACAATCCTTGCGCGAATTTAACATTCCAGAATCAGCCGTGGTCGAAATGGCAGAAGAAGCTATGAAGCAGACTCGCCTCTTGAAAAACAATCCTCGGACCTTGCGGAAGAAAGACATCGAAGACATCTATAGAGCAGCATACTAAGAGGGGGAAGTTTCATGAAGTGGAAGCAGCGCAAGGAAGGTGCGGAAACACCTTACATCCCGGCTGGCCCGTTTAAGCTCCGCTTGCCGTTTGTTCATTACCGTTTTGAATGGCCTGATTATGTTCAAGGGCTGTTCATGTGCGCGGTAGATTTGGGTGCGATTACCCTCTTGGCGGACCATCTGGGAATGCCTTTTGAAGTCGGTCTGGCCATTGTTATTTTAAATGGATTCATGTACTTGCTGCATCATCTGCTCGGTGACCCTGTCATTCCGGGCTGGATTACTCCGGCGATTCCCTTGATTGTTCTGTTCGTGGAGCAATTCCCAGAAGGACCGGATCGCATCTATGCGTTAATCGCCTTCCAGTTAAGCCTCGGTATCTTATCCGTCTTACTCGGGGTAACAGGGCTGGCAAAGAAAGTTGTAAACTTCGTGCCGAATGCGATCAAGTCAGGGATTATTCTCGGGGCTGGTATCGGTGCGATTACATCTATCTTTGAAAAAGGCGGGAAGTTTGATGTGTTCCCGTATACGATTGCGATTTGTATCGGTTTTTGTTTCTACCTAGTCTTTTCCAAACATTTTGAAGCACTCAAGCTAAAAGGCAAGGGTTGGGCAGTGATCGGAAACCTAGGTATTTTGCCTGCCATCCTGCTCGCCGTTTTCGTAGCACCGATTTTTGGGGAAGCGAAGTGGCCAGACATTCAATGGGGTTTCAGTAAGCCTGACTTTGCTACCCTGTGGTCGCAATATACCGTGTTTGGTCTCGGTCTACCGTCCTTTTCGTTCTTCCTGACTGCCCTTCCTGCTGTTTTTGCTACTTATCTGGTAGTGTTTGGCGACGTACTAAAAACGAAAGCGCTTTTATCTGAATCTGATACCGTGCGTGCCGATGAAAAAGTAGATTACAATGCAGACAGAGCGCACATGATCTTTGGTAGTCGCAACATCCTGATGAGTATCATCGGTCCTGACATTACCATGTGTGGTCCACTGTGGGCAGCGATGCAAGTCGTTGTCGTAGAGCGTTTCAAAAAAGGGAAGAAAGCGATGAACTCCTTCTTTGGGGGAGCGGGATCTTTCCGTTGGGGAACAAACACCGGGCTGCTCTTGCTGCCGATCGTAAGTCTAGTCCAGCCGATTTTGGGTGTAGCCGTGGCTTTGACTTTGCTGGTGCAAGGGTATGTAAGCGTTCGGATTGGCGTCATGCAGGCGCGCAGTCAGCGTGACCTTGGAATTGCGGGTGTCGTGGGTGCCGTTCTCGTTATCAAAGGTGCTTCGATGGCTTTTGCAGCTGGGATCTTGCTTTGTGTCCTGCTTTACGGTAAAGATTGGTTACGTGGGGAAAAAGAAAAACTGTTTGTAGCGAATGAATCAGAGAAATCAGAACTAAAGGAGGAGAAAGCATCTTGAAAAAAACAGACTTGAACATGGGGATGTATGTGAATGGAGAATGGGTACAGCTCGATAAAAGCATTCCCGTACTAAACCCTGCTACGCTGGAAACAGTGGGTAGCGTGCCGGATGCAACGGCTGTCGACGCAAAAAAAGCGGTAGATGCTGCGCATGAAGCATTCAAGACCTGGTCGAAAACGACAGCCTATGAACGGGCTGCTCTCCTGGAGCGTTGGCATCAAGTGATCGAATCCCGTCTGGACGAGATCGCGTTGGTCATGACTTTGGAGCAAGGCAAGCCACTCGCCGAAGCAAAAGGCGAAGTGCAATATGCGAACAGCTATATCAAATGGTACGCGGAAGAAGCAAAACGGATTTACGGGGAGACCATCCCGGCATCTTCTGGTTCCAAGCGTATCCTAGTGCAAAAACAGCCAGTCGGTGTCGTGGCGGCGGTGACTCCGTGGAACTTCCCGGCAGCGATGATCGCTCGCAAAATTGCACCAGCGTTGGCAGCCGGTTGCACGACTGTTTCCAAACCAGCGGAGCAGACTCCACTGACTGCGCTTTTGCTTGCCGAATGCGCGCATGAAGCGGGAATTCCGGCAGGGGTCATCAACATTTTGACGACCTCCAATGCGGGTGAACTGGTAGACGTGTGGATGGAAGATTCCCGCGTGAAGAAAATCACCTTTACCGGATCTACACCAGTGGGCAAAATGCTGATGAGAAAAGCGGCAGATACCGTGAAAAAAGTATCGCTGGAGCTGGGTGGATTGGCTCCGTTCATCATTGCTGAGGATGCGAATATCGCGGAAGCCGTCAAGGGCTTGATGCTCTCGAAATTCAGAAACGCAGGGCAAACTTGCATTTGCGCCAACCGCGTGTACGTTCATGAAAATGTGAAAGACGAATTCTTGGATGCCTTCACGAAAGCCGTAGTAGCTCTGCGCGTGGGGAATGGAACCGAGGCGGGTGTGGAAGTAGGTCCGTTGATCGACGACCGTGCTGTGAAAAAAGTGCAGCATCAAATCGACGATGCCTTGTCTAAGGGCGCTACCTTGCATGGTGAGCCAATCCTCGAAGGAAGCACCGGCTACTTCATGAAACCGGTCGTTCTCTCAGGCGTCACCGACGAAATGGTGTGTATGCAGGAAGAAACGTTTGGACCGATCGCGCCTGTCAGCACGTTCTCGGATGATCAGGAAGTAATCGAGCGTGCGAACAATACTCCGTTTGGCTTGGCGGCGTATGTATTTACCCAATCATTGACCAAAGCGTTCTATTTCTCTGAAAATCTGGAGTACGGCATCGTCGGAGTCAATGATGGTGGCCCGTCTGTGGCACAAGCTCCATTTGGCGGAATGAAAGAAAGCGGTTTGGGACGTGAGGGTGGTCACCACGGAATCGAAGAGTATTTGGAAGTGAAATACGTCTCTGTGGCGCTCATTTAAATAAGGTAGAAGAAAAGCAGCCTCGGCATCTCTGAAGTGACCCCTAAAAGTTAGACATGTAATGTAATTAAGCGACATGTAAGGTTTGAGTTCGGTATTGTACCGGACTCAAGCCTTTTAATTTTGTCTTAATTCGTTTGAAGTTATAATAGTCGATGTAGTTTGCTAACTCTTGCTTAAAATGTTCAATACTCTCAAATTCTTGTGTATATAAAAATTCCGATTTGAGGATACCAAAAAAGTTCTCCATTACGGCATTATCATAACAATTTCCTTTTCTCGACATACTCTGGGTGACGTTCTTTTCTTTTAAGGCGTGCTGGTACTTAGCGGAAAAGGT